>JAJXTX010000020.1:11348-13127 GCA_021783385.1 Pseudomonadota bacterium | reverse complement strand
ACGCGCCAGGCGCGCAGCTCCGCGCCGCCGAGATGGAAGCGGATGATCTCGCGCATCATGTGGCGCAGCGCGCGCAGGCCGTGCTCGTCGGGCATGCGGTCGTGGGCCAGCGCCAGCAGGTCGCTGCCGCGCGGCGTGCGTGCGCTGCCTGCCGCGCAGCGCACCGCGCCCTGCTCCGCCTGATACCGGTAGTGCGCCTGCGGCAGCAGCGGCTCGCCGGTGTCCGCCTCGTGCTCCAGCTGCAGTCCATAGCCAATCGACCGCAGCAGGTCGCGCTCGAAGCGGCGCAGGCTCCAGGCCAGCGACTCGGCGGAACCCAGCCGGGTCAGCGTCTGCGCGTAGGCGTCGAACAGGCCGGGTGACGGGTCCTGCCGCCCGGTCAGACGCACCACCAGTTCGTTGAGGTACAGCCCGGCCAGCCCGCGGTCGCCGCTCAGGCGGCTCGGTGTGCCCACGGTTTCGACCGCCGTCAGCGTGGCCAGCTCGCCGCGCAGCAGCAGGTCCAGCAGCAGCGGCTGGAACGGTTCCAGCTGCGCACGTTTGAGCCGGCTGCGCTCGCCGCGCACGCCGCGCGCCACCACGCCGAGGCGGCCGTGCTCGCGCGTCAGGCACTCCAGCAGCAGCGAGGTCTCGCGATAGGGCCGCGCGTGCAGGACGAAGGCGGGATGCTGTTCGATGCGCATGGCTGGGACGGCGGAGAACGGGGAACCAAGGTAATCCGCGGCGGCGTGCGCAGCGGCGTTCTGTCGACTCCTCGCGCTCAGTCCGTATAGCCGAATTTCTTCAGCATGTTCTCGTCGTCGACCCAGCCTTCACGCACCTTGACCCACAGCTTCAGGAACACCTTGCGCTCGAACATGCGCTCCATGTTACGCCGCGCGCTGCTGCCGATCGACTTCAGCTGGGCGCCGCCGTGGCCGATCACGATGGCCTTCTGGCCGTCGCGCTCGACCCAGATCACGGCGTGGATTTCCGCGATGCCGTCGGGGCGGTCGCTGAACTGCTCGATCTCCACCGTGGTGGCATACGGCAGCTCCTGATCGAGCCGCAGCATCAGCTGCTCGCGCACCATCTCGGCGGCGAGGAAGCGCTCGCTGCGGTCGGTGATCTCGTCCTCGCCGTACATCGGCGGCTGCACCGGCAGGCGCCTGAGGATCGCCTGCTCGAGCTCCTTCAGGCCCTGCTCCTTGAGCGCGCTGACGTAGTGGATCTCGTCGTAGCTGTGCCTGGCCACCAGCTCGGCGACGAATGGCAGCATGGCGGACTTGTCCTTGTTCAGGTCCACCTTGTTGATCACCAGCACGCGTGGCGACGACTGCTCGACCAGCGCGGCATACAGCGCCTCGTCCTCGTCGGTGAAGCGGCCAGCCTCGATCACCTGCACCACCAGGTCGACGTCGCTGATCGCCGAACGCGCGGCACGGTTCAGGCTGCGGTTCATCGCGCGCTTGGCGCCACGATGCAGACCCGGCGTGTCGACGTAGAGGACCTGTCCGGCTGCGCTGGTGGCGATGCCGAGGATCCGGTGACGGGTGGTCTGCGGCCGCGGGCTGACGATCGACAAACGGAAGCCGATCAGCGCATTCAGCAGGGTGGACTTGCCCACGTTGGGGCGCCCGGCCAGCGCCACCGTGCCGCAGCGGAAATCATCGTGCGGCAGCGTGCCAGCCGGGTCGGCGGCGGGTTGCGGATGGTGGTTCATGACGTGAGATGCTCGACAGGTCGGATGGCAAGTGTAGTGCTTCGCCGCAAATGGCATGGCGTCGGCGCTGCATCCGC
>JAJXTX010000020.1:6685-11248 GCA_021783385.1 Pseudomonadota bacterium | reverse complement strand
AACTCCAGCCGCTCGTTGTTCGGCTGGCCGATGCTGCGATGGGTGAGCGCCAGCTGCGCCAGCGCCGGGTCGCGAAAACGGTGGAACCGCTGCAACACCTACTGCCCCAGGTTGCCCTTCAGGGGCACGCTCTTGTCGAAATGCAGCAGGAAGTCGATGTTGTACATGAAGGGAATCTTCTTGTCGTACACCACATTGAGATTGCTCGCGCCGCCCGAGTCACGCGTGATCGTGATGTCGGCAGGCTTGATGGTGGAATCGTCCACGTACTGGAAATTCATCTTGAACATCAGCTCGCGGCGGATATCGTCCAGCGTCTTGCCATTGCTGCCCTCGGTGGCGATCTGGTTCATCGCCTTGACCACACCCATGTACTCGGAATAGGACGGCAGCAGCTTCATCGCCATGAAGCCGAAGAAGCCCACGATCGCCATGATCAACAAAAACCCGATCAGCGTGACACCCGCCTGTTTCGATTTCATAGTCCCCTCGCTATGCCGCATGCGCGGCGTGCCCATCATGGTTGGATGCTGCGCCGGCGCGCTGTCCGCACCGATCCGGCGCGCCGATGATGCCAGCAAATGCCGGCGCTGTCGGCGCGCACGGTCAATGGATCAGGGTGCCGATGCGGTGGAAATCGATGCCGCCGGTGCCCCAGCCCTTCCAGCTCATCCAGATCAGGAACGCCTTGCCGACCAGGTTCTGCTCCGGCATGCAGCCCCACCAACGGCTGTCCAGGCTGTTCTCGCGATCGTCGCCCATCACCAGGTAACAGCCCTTGGGCACCTTCGAAGGCACCAGTGCGTTGGGAATCGGCTGGGTCGCCATCCGCTCGGGCATGCGCGCGATCAGGTGGTTCATCTTGCCCAGATGCTCGGTCCAGATGGTAGCGCCGTAATTCAGCAGCGTGGCATCCTCCGGGCGCTGGGGGTTGCCGACGTACGGGCCGATCTCATCATCCACCACCGGCTTGCCGTTGATCACGATCTGGCTGTCGTGCACTTCCACGGTGTCGCCCGGCAGGCCGATCACGCGCTTGATCCAGTTCTGGCTCTGCACCGGCAAGTGCGGATCCGGACAGGTATTGTCAGGACCGAGCATCGGCGGCCCGCTCTCGTCGCCGCCCACGCGGATCAGCTTGCCGCTGCCGTCATGGCACAGGTAGCCGGGAAAGCGGAACACCACCACGTCGCCGCGCTTCGGTTCGCCGACGGCGAGAAACTTGTTGTTGAACGCAGGCAGGCGCAGACCGTAGGCAAACTTGTTGACCAGGATGAAATCGCCCACGTCCAGCGTCGGCATCATCGAGCCGGAGGGAATCCGGAACGGCTCGGCCACGAACGAGCGCAGCAGCAGCACCACCAGCACCACCGGGAACAGCGAGCGCGCCCAGTCCACCGGCACCGGGTCGCGATATTCCGCACCAGCGGCATCCAGGCGTGCCTTGCGCCGCTTGTACAACAGCAGGCGATCAAGGCCCCAGACCACGCCGAACAGCACGGTGAGACAAAGCAGCATCGCCGAAAAATCAAATTCCATGTAGCGCTCCCATCAGTCAGGGGAACGGGCAGCGGCGAGCGCGGAACCGACAGCAGCCGACGAGACGCCGCTGCCGCCATTCCGCGTTTCCGGTTACCCGCTATTTGTCCACTTTCAACACGGCAAGGAAGGCTTCCTGCGGAATCTCCACGCGCCCGACCTGCTTCATGCGTTTCTTGCCTTCCTTCTGTTTCTCCAGCAATTTCTTCTTGCGGCTGATGTCGCCGCCGTAGCACTTGGCCAGAACATTCTTGCGCAGGGCTTTCACGGTGGAGCGCGCGATGATCTGCGCGCCCACTGCGGCCTGGATCGCCACGTCGAACTGCTGGCGCGGGATCAGGTCCTTCATCCGCTCGACCAGTTCGCGACCCTTGCGGTCGGCGTGGCTGCGATGCAGGATCAGGCTCAGCGCGTCGACCCGGTCGCCGTTGATCAGCACGTCGGTGCGCACGAACGGACCAGCCTCGAAACGGTCGAAGTGGTAGTCCATCGAGGCGTAGCCGCGCGAGACGGATTTGAGCCGGTCGAAGAAATCCATCACCACTTCGGCCAGCGGCATTTCGTAGCTGATCTGCACCTGCGTCGCCAGATACTGGATCGAGCGCTGCACGCCGCGCTTCTCCTCGCACAGGGTGATCACGTTACCGATGTAGTCAGGCGGCGTGAGGATGTTGGCGACGATGATCGGCTCGCGGATCTCCTGCACCTGCGGTGACGGCGGCAGCTTGGCCGGGTTGTCCAGCAGCATGATCGAACCGTCGCTTTTCAGGATCTCGTAGACCACGGTGGGCGCAGTGGTGATCAGGTTCAGATCGTATTCGCGTTCCAGCCGTTCCTGCACGATTTCCATGTGCAGCATGCCCAGAAAACCGCAGCGGAAGCCGAAACCCATGGCTTCGGAAGACTCCGGTTCGAAGAACAGCGCGGCATCGTTCAGGCGCAGCTTGTCCAGCGCCTCGCGCATCGCCGGATAGTCGTCGGAGGACACTGGAAACAGGCCGGCAAATACGCGCGGCTGCATGGTCTGGAAGCCGGGCAGCGCCTTGTCGGCGGGCTTGCCCGCATGCGTCAGCGTGTCGCCAACAGGAGCGCCGTGCACGTCCTTGATCGAGGCGTTGATCCAGCCCACCTCGCCGGCGCCGAGCTTGTCCAGCTTCTTGCGCTTGGGTGTGAACACGCCGACATCGCCCACCTCGTGGGTGCGGCCGGTGGACATCACCAGCAGCTTGTCACCGGGCTTGATCTCGCCCTGCATCACGCGCACCAGCGACACCACGCCCAGATAGTTGTCGAACCAGGAGTCGATGATCAGCGCCTGCAGGCGATCGGTGTCGCGCGGCTTCGGCGGAGGGATGCGCGCGATGATCGCTTCGAGCACCTCGATCACGTTGAGGCCGGTCTTGGCGCTGATCGCCACCGCGTCGGTGGCGTCGATGCCGATCACCGCCTCGATTTCGAGCTTGACCTTTTCGATGTCGGCGGTCGGCAGGTCGATCTTGTTCAGCACCGGCACCACTTCCAGCCCCTGCTCCACTGCGGTGTAGCAGTTGGCCACCGACTGCGCCTCGACGCCCTGCGCCGCGTCCACCACCAGCAGCGCGCCTTCGCAGGCGGCCAGTGAGCGGCTGACCTCGTAGGAGAAATCCACGTGGCCAGGCGTGTCGATGAAGTTGAGCTGATAGGTCTTGCCGTCGCGCGCGGTGTAAGGCAGTGACACCGACTGCGCCTTGATGGTGATGCCGCGCTCCCGCTCGATCGGATTGGTGTCCAGCACTTGCGCCTCCATCTCGCGCTCGGCCAGCCCGCCGCAAATCTGGATGATGCGGTCGGCCAAGGTCGACTTGCCGTGGTCGATGTGGGCGATGATGGAGAAGTTGCGGATCAATTCCATGGAGCGTTGGCGGCCTGTCGAGCGTGGGTCTGCCGCCGGGCACGAGTTGCGGGCAGCACATCGCCGGAATGGCAATGCTAACCCGGCATTGTCGCATGGAACACGGTGCGCGCACCCGCGTCGGCGCCCCGCACACGGGTACGGCAGGGCCATCCCGAGCGGATGAACCCTGCCGTCTCGGTGCCCGTCGCCTATTTGCCGGTCGGTACCGTGAGCGCCACGAAGCCGCTGCGGTTGCCGCTGCGCACCAGCAGCAACACCGTGCTGCCCGGCTTCACCGACTTGGTCGCCGCATGGAACGCCGCGACGCTGCCGATCTGCTGCTGATCCACCATCAGGATCACGTCACCCTGCTGCAGTCCTGCCTGCGCCGCCACCGGGCCGGTGATGCCGCTGATCATCACGCCCTGCCCGGGCTTGAGGCTGAGCTGCTGGCGCGTGCTGCTGTCGACCGGTTCCACGCTGAGACCCAGCGCGGCCGAGCCGCTGCTCGGCACCGAGGCGGCGTGCATGTTGTCGACCGCCTGCTGATCGCGCGGCATCGCGCCCACCACCACCTCGATGGTCTGCTGCTTGCCGTCGCGCAGGATATGCAGCGGCACCTTCGTGTGCGGTTTCGTCATGCCCACCAGCGGCGGCAGGTCCGAGGCCTGGCGCAGGCGCTGGCCGTTGTAGCTGAGAATGATGTCGCCGGGCTCGATGCCAGCCTTTTCCGCTGCGCTGCCGGGCTCCACCGAGACCACCGCGGCGCCGTCGCCATTGTTGAGCTTGAAGGCCTTGACCATCTCGTCGCTGATCGAGCTGACCTGCACGCCGAGCATGCCGCGGCTCACGTAGCCCTTGGCCTTGAGCTGCTGCACCGCGTTCATCGCCACGTCGATCGGGATCGAGAACGACACGCCCTGGTAGCCGCCGGTGTTGGAATAGATCTGCGAATTGATGCCCACCACCTGGCCCTGCAGATTGAACAGCGGACCGCCGGAATTGCCACGGTTGATCGGCACATCAGTCTGGATGAACGAGGTGTAGGGCTGATCGCTGCTGCCCAGGTTGCGCCCGACCGCGCTCACGATACCCTGCGTCACGGTGTAGTCGAAGCCGAACGGCGAACCGATCGCCAGCACCCACTGGCC
>JAJXTX010000020.1:3807-6585 GCA_021783385.1 Pseudomonadota bacterium | reverse complement strand
AGCGGCGCACCGAACGTCACCGACGCCTGCTGGCTGAGCAGACCGGCGGAATCGCCGCTGAGCCATGGCGGCACCGCTGCGGGCGTCGCCGCCCTGGGCGTCGGCGCGGCGCTGGCCAGGCTGGCCTGCGGAACCGAGAACGCGGCACCGCGCTCGGCGTCGCCGGTGGGCTGGCCGATCATCAGGGCAGCAGCGGCCACGCCGGCGGCAATCGCCCCGCCCGCGGACCAGCGCAGCCAGTGGCCGCGGCGCGGGCCGACGACCGTGACCGATTCCTGCTCGATCGCTTGCATCACACGCGCGGCGAAGCCGGGGGCGGCCAACGGCGGCAGCTGATGGCGCAGGCCGTCGCGGGCCAGGTGATAGCGCGTCCAGGTCTGCTGCAGGGCAGCGTCATGGTCGAGACGGCGCAGCAGGAAGCGCAGCTGCTCCTTCGACAATTCGCCGTCGATGCCGGCGGAGAGGTTTTCGCGGACGTCCACAGAGGTGCCTGCCTGATTCATGTCTGATCCTCGCGGTCCGACAACAGGGGCCGCAGCTTTTCGTCGATCGCCTCACGCGCCCGGAAGATGCGCGAACGCACCGTACCGATCGGGCAGCCCATCGCTTCGGCGATTTCGTCGTAACTGAGTCCATCCACCTCGCGCAGCGTGATGGCCGTCCGCAGTTCCTCGGGCAGGGCTTGGACAGTGGAAAATACCGATTGTTCAATTTCCTGGCGCATCATTTCGCGTTCGGGGGTGGCGTTGTCCTGCATGCGCTCGGCGCCGGCCATGAACACTGCATCCTCGGCATCGATGTCGTCGGTGGGCGGACGCCGGCCCATCGCCACCAGATGGTTTTTGGCGGTGTTCACGGCGATCTTGTAGAGCCAGGTGTAGAACGCGCTGTCACCGCGGAACGAGCCGAGCGCGCGCCACGCGCGAATGAACGACTCCTGCGCGATGTCCTCGCACTCGGCGTGGCTTTTCACATAGCGCGAAACCAGCCCGATCACCTTGTGCTGGTATTTGCGCACCAGCAGGTCAAACGCTCGTTTGTCCCCGCCCTGGACACGCTCGACCAGCGCGCGGTCCAGTTCATTTTCGCCCATCCGGGCCGTGTCCATCGTCAATGCCGTCATCCGCTGCGGGAACTTGTTTGAACTGAACGCGCCGCTCTGACCGCAATCGAGCAACCAAGTTCAGCCGGTGTGAATCTATCGTTGTCACCATAACGCAGCGGCTGTTGCCGAGTTGTCATGCGCCCTGCCCGCCGCTGCCGGACCAGCACGCAGCTACTGTTATGGGGGTGATGGCGGCGCGCTCAAGCCGACGCCACTTCATGCACGTCAAGCAGGCGCTGGCGCTCGGCCAGCAGCTTGTCGAAACTGGCCGGCTGCAGCGGCCGGCAGAACAGGTAGCCCTGCAGCTCGTCGCAATGGTGGGCGCGCAGAAACAGCAGATGCTGCTCCATCTCGACGCCCTCGGCCACCACCGCGCGGTTCAGCCGGTGCGCCATCTCGATGGTGGCGCGCACGATCGCCTCGTCGTCGGGATCCACGCCGATGTTGCGCACGAAGCTCTGGTCGATCTTGATCCGGTCGGCCGGCAGCCGACGCAGGTAGTCCAGCGAGGCGGCACCGGTGCCGAAGTCGTCGATCGCGATATGGCAGCCCAGCTTGTGCAGCGCGTTCAGATTTTCGACCAGATTCGGCGCCGCCTTGATGCTGACACTTTCGGTGATCTCCAGCTCCAGCAGCGACGGATCCAGGCCGGTGTCCTGCAGCGCCCGCACCACCGTGTCGAGCAACTGCGGTTCCATCAGCTGCATTGCCGAGAGGTTCACTCCCAGCCGCAGCCGCAGCCCGTAGCGCAGCTGCCATTCTTGCGCCTGCCGGCATGCGGTGCGCATGACCCACTCGCCGATCGAGATGATCAGGCCGCTCTCCTCGGCCAGCGGAATGAACACCGCCGGGCTGATCATGCCCAGTTCCGGATGCTCCCAGCGCAGCAGCGCCTCCATCCCCACGATGTCCTCGCTGGCGGTATCGACCTGCGGCTGATACACCACTCGCAGCTCGCCGTTGCCCTCCGCATGACGCAGGCGCGTCTTCAACGCCATGCCGTGTTCCCTGGCGTACTCCGGGCTTACCTCGTAGATCTGGAAATTGTTGCGGCCCAGATGCTTGGCGGCGTACATCGCCTCGTCGGCGTGCTTGAGCAGAGTCGCCGCATCACCCGCGTCGTCGGGGTAGAAACTCAGCCCCATCGACACGGTAACCTGCAGTTCGATGCCGTCCTCCAGGTACAGCGGCGCCTCCATCCCCTGCACGATCTTCTCGGCGACGCGCGACACGTCGTCATTCTTGACGATGTGTCGCAGCACCAAGATGAACTCGTCGCCGGCATAACGCGCCACCGTGTCGGAGGCGCGGACGCTGCTGACCAGGCGCTGCGCGACGGCGCGCAACACCTGGTCGCCGGCAGCGTGCCCGTAGGTGTCGTTGACCGCCTTGAAGCGATCCAGATCCGCGAACAGCACGGCAAAGCATTCGCCGTTGCGGGTCGCCTCGCGCAGGATGGTGTCCAGCCGATCGTTGAACAGCAGCCGGTTCGGCAGCCCGGTGAGCTCATCGACCAGCCCCTCGGCACGACCCTGTTCGCGGGTTCGGCTGAGTTCCAGCGTCTGCGCAAACCGCGCCGCGGCACAGTGCAGCAGCGGCTCGATGATCGCCTGTTCGCCGAAGCCCTTGCGGCTGCCGGCCAGCATCGCGCCCAGCACCGTATGACGCTCGTC
>JAJXTX010000020.1:0-3707 GCA_021783385.1 Pseudomonadota bacterium | reverse complement strand
CGCCAGCGTGCCACCAGCTCGCCGCCGATCTGCGCCGCATGCAGCCAGTCGACCACGCCCGAAGGCAGCTCCAGCGGATTGCATGTGGCGTCCTGGGTCAGCACCGCGAGCAGCGGCGCATCGAGGCCGGCCGGCAGGCGCCGCAGCTGCTCGCAGCTGCTTTTTGCCTGCAGCTCGTCGCCTTCGAATACCATCACCATCAGCTGCAGCGGCGGCCGTCCCTCCAGCAGGATCGCCGCATGCGCCACGTCGCGGGCGCTGTGGATCTGCGCATAGCCGGCCTGATCGAGCGCATCGAACAGGCTGCGCCGCAGCTCGCGCTGCGCAGCCACCACCAGGATGCCGGCATTCATGCGCGTGCCTGCTTCACACCAGCCACCGACCATCGCGCAGACGCGGCCGCCGCGGCTGGCTGTCCTGGGCATCCAGTTGCACCGCCAGGGCACCCAGATGCTCGGCAAGCGCGGCGGGCGCGTCCATCAACACCACCCGCCGCACGTGCGCCTTGGGGGGCCGCGCCAACTGGCGCAGCAGGCTGGCGTCGGTCGTCGACAGCGGCAGCTGCAACCCGACCACAAAGTAGATGCCGAAATGCATGCTCTGCTGCATGTAGCGCAGCGCATGGCCCAGCCGCTGGCAGTCCGGCACCCGCACGTGCGCATCGCGCAGACTGCCGAGCCCGGTATCGGGCTGCCACAGGTACATCGCCTGCCCGGTATGCCGCGCAATCATGCGGAACTGGTTGATCAGCGCGTGGCTGTCCTCGCAGTGGAGCACCACCAGTCCGCTGGCCGCCGCCAGAATGCGCTCGAAAATCTCGGTGCCGGCTTGCGATGGAGCGGCGGCCATCACTGAAGTCATTGCGTCTGGTCCTGCCGTACCGGCGGAATTGCCATGATGCAGCCCGGACCCCGCGAATGCTGGCGGCGCGGTCCGGCGGTCGTTCGGCGCTCCCTGCCCGATACATCTTGTAGGCCCGGCGGACCGGAGCCGCTGATCCGGTCCGACCCGGCTATCGACCATCCGGCGGCCTGCACCGGGAGGCTTGTGCCAGGACGCACCATAGCGCTTTATCCGGGCATGATTTCACACCGGCTTCACCCTATGGTCAAGCCATGCTTGCGCATCTCGCAATCGGGCGGGCGGAACGGTATGGTTCGGGCCTCCGCCACCACGCCCGTATCCTCATGTTTGAAGGTTTGCGTTTCAATCACTGGACCGCCAGCGAAGGTGACGACGGCATCGTCACGCTGAGCCTCGATCGGGCCGGCAGCAGCGTCAACGCGATCTCCCGCGCGGTGCTGGACGAGCTGGAACAGATCGTCGAACGGCTGGCGATCGAAAAACCCGCCGGCGTGATCATCCATTCCGCCAAACCGGCAGGATTCGCGGTGGGCGCAGACATCAAGGCGTTCGTCGAGTACGCCAAAAACGACAGCGTGCTGGAGAACATCGAGCACGGCCAGCGCGTGTACGAGGCACTGGCGCGCCTGCCCTGCCCCACCGTGGCGGCGGTGCACGGCGCCTGCATGGGCGGCGGCACCGAGCTGATCCTGGCCTGCCGCCAGCGGATTGCCGCCGACGACGACACCACCCGAATCGGCCTGCCCGAGGTGATGCTCGGCATTCATCCCGGCTGGGGCGGCAGCGCGCGGCTGCCCCGCCTGATCGGTGCCACCGAGGCGCTGCCGCTGATGCTCACCGGCAAGTCGCTGTCGGCGCGACGCGCGCTGGCGCTGGGCGTGGTCGATCGGCTGGCCCGGCCGCAGGAGCTGCTGGTAGAGGCGCGGCTGCTGCTGCGTCATCCCCAGCCGCAGCCGTTCGTGCGGCGCGCCAGAGCGTGGGCCAGCAATACCTGGCTGGCCCGGCAGATCCTCGCACCAATGATGCTCAAGCAGACCGCCGCCAAGGTGCGCCGGGAGCACTATCCCGCCCCGTTCGCGCTGATCGACGTGTGGCAGCGCGGCGGTGGCAGCATGCAGCAGCGGCTGAGGCTGGAGGCCCGCTCGGTGGCGAGGCTGGCGGCGACTCCCACGGCGCAGAACCTGATCCGGATCTTTTTCCTGCAGGAGCGGCTGAAGGGCCAGAGCAGTGGCACCGAATCGGGCATTCACCATGTGCATGTGGTGGGCGCCGGCGTGATGGGCGGCGATATTGCAGCATGGGCTGCCTTCAAGGGTTTCGAGGTGACGCTGCAGGATCGCGAGATGCAATACATCCAGCCCGCGCTGGATCGGGCGCGTCAGCTGTACGAGAAAAAGCTGAAGACGCCCGAGCGGGTCGAACAGACTGCACGCCGCCTGCGTGCCGACGTCGAGGGCAGCGGCGTGGCCGGCGCGGATCTGGTGATCGAGGCGATCTACGAAAACACCGCCGCCAAGCGCGCGCTGTATGCCGTGATCGAGCCGCAGCTGGGCGCCGACGGCATGCTCGCCAGCAATACCTCCAGCATTCCGCTCGACGCGCTGCGCACCGGGCTGGCGGCACCGCAGCGCTTCCTCGGCCTGCACTTCTTCAATCCGGTGGCGCAAATGCCGCTGGTCGAGGTAGTGCGGCACGACCGGCTCGATCCGGCCATCGAGAAGCGCGCGCTGGCATTCTGCAAGGCGCTCGGCAAGCTGCCGCTGGCGGTCAGGGGCACGCCCGGCTTCCTGGTCAACCGCATCCTGATGCCCTACCTGCTGGAAGCGCTGCGCCTGTACAGCGAAGGTGTGCCTGGCCCGGTGCTGGATCGCGAGGCAAAGAAGTTCGGTATGCCGATGGGCCCGATCGAGTTGGCCGACACCGTCGGCCTGGACGTGTGCGCCTCGGTCGGCCAGGAGCTGGCGCCGTTCCTCGGGCTGGAGCTGCCGCCCGGGCTGGAGCAGAAGCTGGCCGACGGCAAGCGCGGCAGGAAGGACGGCCAGGGCCTGTACGTGTGGCAGGGGGGCAAGCCGCTGAAGCCCGAGGTCGAGTCCGATTACGTGATGCCGCCCGACCTGCAGGACCGCATGATCCTGCCGATGGTCAACGAGGCGGTTGCCTGCCTCGCCGAGGGCGTGGTGGATGACGCCGACTTGCTCGATGCCGGCGTGATCTTCGGCACCGGCTTCGCGCCGTTTCGCGGCGGTCCGCTGCAGTACGCGCGCAGCGAGGGCGTCGAGCGGATCAGGTCGCGGCTGCTGCAGCTGGCGCAGCGCCACGGTATGCGCTTCACCCCGAAAGACGGCTGGGATCACCCGGCGCTTGCACAGGGTGGCCTGGTGCAGACGACCGGCGGAACGCCGTAACGGCGGCTGCCCACCACGCTGCCGGCGCGATCACCAGATCAGGTCGTCGGGCACGCCATCGTCGCCCGCGGCAGCGGCCGGGTCCACCAGCAGGGCCAGTTGCTGCGGATCAATCGCCCGCACCTGCTCGGCGATCTCGCGACTGACCAGCAGATAGCGGCCGGCCTGCTGCACCACGCCCAGCGTGCCGGCATTCAACTCGGCCAGCTGGGCCGGGTCGACGTGCACGCGGCGGATCTTGCCGGCGTAATCGAAATGACGCGGATGCTCGGCCTCCGGCTTGTTCAGCGTATGGCCTTCCAGCAGCTGCTGGATCTGCAGCTTGCGCTCGCGCCGCAGCCGGGCCTGCTCGGCCGCCGCCTGCTCGGCGCGCTTGCGTTCGCCGGCCTCGGTCTGCGCGCGCAGCGCGTAGGCACGGGCCAGATCGATCTCGGCCTG
>JAJXTX010000193.1 GCA_021783385.1 Pseudomonadota bacterium | reverse complement strand
TCTTCGTGCGCTGATGACGCTGCGCCTCGTGCAGCTTGGCGTACTTCAGAAAGACGTAGAACGCGCCGACGACGCTGGCGATGAAGCCGGCCGAACCGTTGAGGAAGTAGCGCTTGGCGAGGTACTGACGCAGAAAGAAAAACGGCGGATAGATCACCATGCGCAGTCCGGCAAAGCGCTGGCGCCGGCGCAGCTTGTGCGCCACCAGGGCACTGCTGTAGCGATTGATCCGGCTGACCCTGCCGGCGATGTCGGGATCGCTGTCGTTGATGAAGTCGGCCCGCCACAGCGTCTTCACCGGGCCGTCGACTTCCATCGCCGAATGGATCTCCACATCGTTCATGCGGCCGCGCCGGCGGTCGTACAGGCGCAGGTGCGCGTTGCGCCAGCTCAGCGGATGCTGCACCGTCCAGAACATCCGCTCACGCCGCGGCAGCCGGAAGCCGGCGTGACGCGGCGCCACCAGCGCCCGCTCGATCACCGCGCGGCTGGCCGCGGAAAGCACCTCGTCGGCATCCAGGTTGAGGATCCAGTCGTGCCTGGCAAGCGCGATCGCGCGCTGCTTCTGCGGGCCGAATTCGTCGAACGGATGCACCGCCACGCGGGCGCCATGGCGCTGCGCGATTGCCACGGTGTCGTCGGTGGAGCCGGAATCGAGCACCACGATCTCGTCGGCCCAGTCGACCTGGCGCAGGCAGGCATCCAGCGTGTCGGCGTTGTTGAGGGTGATCACCACCACCGACAGCGGCTCACGTGCCATCGCTATCCAGCCGGCTCGACAGGTTCCGATCAGAAGCTGTTTCGGGGAGTCCGGCACGGACGCCGGTTTGTGCCGTGCCGACAGGGATGTCGGCTACAAACAGACTCGCGCACCACAGCCCGAGCAGCCACGCGAACAGCAGCCCCCACCAGGCCGAATAGAAGGCCAGATGGGTGTTCAGCGGAAACAGCATCACGCCCAGCGCCAGCGTGACGGGGAACGCCCGCGCGCGCGCCGCCGCACCGACCCGCCGCCATGCGCGCAGCGCCAGCGTCACGCCGGCCAGCCACAACAGCAGGCCGATTGCGCCGGTCTCGGTGAGAATTTCCAGCACGATCTGGTGCGCGTGGCAGGCGCCCTCCCCCACGCCGCACGGTTCGGCGACAAGGAAGTGGTCGTTGGGCGGCACGTAGTGCGGGTACGCATAGCGGAAGCCGCGCACGCCGACACCGTTGATCGGATGCGCCGCAATCATCTTCAGACTGGCGTGCCAGATGTCGAGGCGGCCGCTGAGCGCGGTGTTGATGGAGTGGTCGGTGCCGCGCAGCGCCAGCAGGGTGCGGTCCATCCGGTCCTGGAAGCGGGTGGAGGTTTTCCAGGCGATGCCGCCGGCCAGCGTCATCAGCAGTCCGGCGATCACGCAAAGCCCGACAAAGCGCCGCGGCGAGCTGGCCTCGCGCCAGGCAAAGCCCAGCGCCACCAGGCCGTAGCACAGCCACGCGGCGCGCGAGCCGGCCAGCAGCACCGGCCCCAGCACCAGCACGAAGGCGACCAGCAGACCGGGCCGACCCCAGCGCTGCCGCGCCGCCCACAGGGCAAACGGCGACAGTACCGCCAGGCTCGGCCCGAGTTTGAGATGGGTCGCGCCGAAGATGCCGGAGATGCGCTCGGCCTGGGCGTGACCGCCGAGGCTCCAGCCGGTCAGCGCCTGCACCCAGGCGTCGACGACCCACAGCGCCAGCACCAGCGCGACGGCCACATACAGCGCCTGCAGCTTGCTGTCGCGGCGGATCGCGAAGCAGGCGTACAGGCCCAGCGGCACGTAGCGCAGCAGGCCGGCCACGTCACCCCAGCTCTTGCCCGGCACGATCGAGTCGACCGCCGACAGCAGCGCGGCACCGACATACGCCGCCAGCAGCCACAGCAGCAGCCGCGCGCCGGGGTGCTGACGCAGCGCGTGCGGATCGCGCGCGAACAGCATCACCGTGCCCAGCAGGCACAGGAAAGTGCCCAGCTCGGAACTGCGCCCGAACGGCAACAGTGCGATGACCAGCCAGAACGGCAGCAGCGGCGAGCGCAGCGCAGCCTTGAGTCGGGTAGCGAACGAAATCATGGAGGAACCGGGGCGGAGGCGACCCGGCATTGTAGGCGCGCGCGCGGCGGCCGGCGCACACCGCAACTCAAGCCGTGGCGGCCACTTCCTCGTACAGCGCCAGCGTGGCCAGCTGCATGTCGACCAGCCGGTAGCTCTGCAGCGGCGAGATCGGCGGGGCCACCCGCAGCAGCTCGGCGGCGCGCTCGACCAGCCGCTCGCGGTCACCCGGCGGCACGCGGCCGGCCGGATACAGCTCGGCCAGCAGCTCGCCGACGCCGCCGTGCGCATAGCCAAGCACCGGCCGACACAGCGACAGCGCCTCCACCACCGTGCGGCCGAACGACTCGGGCTTGTTCGACAGCTGCAGGATCAGCGTGGAAATCGCGTAAATGTCGCGGATGTCGTTGCGCGCGGGCGTCAGCACGACCTGCGACGTCACCCCGCGCAGGCGGATCAGTTCGTGCAGCTCGGCCAGGTAGGCTTCGCGGCCGGGCTCGATCACGCCCAGCAGCAGCAGCCGTGCCTCGATGTCGCGGCGCTTGAGATCAGCGAGCAGCTCGATCGCATCGCGATGACCCTTCAGCCGCGTGCCGCGCGCGGGCAGGGTCAGCAGTGGCGCCCCGGCGAGCGCTGGATACTCGGCCAGGAATGCCCTCTGCCAGGCCTCGTCGGGACGGTGGCCGTAGGGAAACGCGCCAGGGTCGATGCCGCGCGGAATCACCCGCACGCGGGCTGGCTCGAGCCAGGGGTAATGGCTCAACGCGTAATCCCGCATGGTCTGCGAGACCGCAATCACCCGCTCGCCGCGCAGCAGGATCGCGCTGTAGCGTCCGGGCGAATTGAGCCCGTGCACGGTGGTGACGAAGTGCGGGCGCGGCGTCATCCCCTTCAGCGCCCACCAGCCCAGCCACCCCGGAAGCCGCGAACGGGCGTGCACGATATCGGGCTGCAGTTCGCGCAGCAGCCGGCGCAGGGTGCCGAGGTGTCCCAGCGTGCGGAGCGATTTGCTGCCGAGGTCCAGGTGTACGTGCTCGCTGCCCTCGGCCTGCAGCTGCTCCACCAGCCGCCCGCCGGCCGAAATCACCACCGAGCGATGGCCGGCCTGCACCAGCGCGCGGGCGATTTCCAGCGCCGAGCGCTCCGCGCCGCCGGAATGCAGCGCAGGGATCAGCTGAACCACCGTCAACAGCCTGGCGGGCGCAACAATGCTGGACATGAGCTCGGGACTGGTGGCCTTCATCACTGCAGGCAAGCAAAAACAGTGCCGCAGTTCACATTATCGAGACTGGCTGCTCAGTCGCGCAGCACGTAGCGCGCGCCGCAGTAGGCGCAGGTTGATTCGCCACCGTCATCGACGATCGGCAGATAGACCTTCGGGTGGGAATTCCACAGCGCCATCCCGGGCATCGGGCATGACAGCGGGAGGTCGGCGCGCGTCACTTCGTAACGATTTTCGGCATTTGCGGGCACCAGCGGCATGGCCGCGGAAAGGGGACGCGACATCGGCAAACTCCAGGCGGGAGATCAGGCAAGCGATGGTAGCAGGCGACGCTGCCCGCGCGAGTCGGAGCGGCCGCGCGCACCAATCACAAAAAACCGCGCCTCGGGGCGCGGTTTCTTGTGACTGCTCATTAACGCAGCCGTCCTGCGGACTGCCGCGTTTACTTGGCCGCGTCGGCCTTCGGCACCGAGCCTTCGGTGGTGATGTGAATGGTGATCAGGTCGCTGACCATCGGCACGTAGGCGCCGATGCCGAACTCCGAGCGCTTCAGGGTGGCGGTGGCATCGAAGCCGATCGACTGCGCCTTGGTCATCGGGTGGATGCCGATCTTGTTGAGGGTGGCGTCCAGCACCACCGGCTTGGTCACGCCATGCACGGTGAGCTCGCCGGTAACCTTGAACTTGTGGCCACCCAACGGCTGCACCCTGGTGCTCTTGAAAGTCACCGTGGGGTACTTGTCGGCGTCGAAGAAATCGGCTTCCTTCAGATGCTTGTCCAGCGCCGGCACGTGCGTGTCCAGCAGGCTCAGCGGCAGCGTCACGTCCACGCTGGACCTGGCCGGATGCTGCTCGTCGAACACCAGCGTGCCCTGGCCCAGCCCGAGGTCAGCGGTGGGGTTGGAGAAGCCGAAGTGGTTCCAGCTGAACAGCACCATGGTGTGGTCGGGGTCGAGCCGGTAGGTCACCGGAGCGGCCTGCGCGGCGCCGGCATGGATGAGACCGGCGCCGGCAAGCAGGCCGGCAAGAGCGAGATGTTTGAATGCGCGCATGGACGTGGCTCCGTGGACAGGGATGGCAGGGGACGGGTTCAGGCGATCGTGCAGGCTTCGTCGAAGGCCAGCCGCGGGCTGCGTGGAAACAGGTTGCGGCTGGCATCGCCGTAACCGATGTTGATCAGGAAATTGGACTTCACCGCGGTGCCCGCGAAAAAGGCGGCGTCGACACCAGCCTGGTCGAAGCCGGACATCGGTCCGCAGTCCAGTCCGATCGCCCGTGCGGCCAGCAATACATAGGCGCCCTGCAGGGTGCCGTTGCGCAACGCGGTGGCGTCGATCAGCGGCTGGTTGCCGACGAACCAGCTGCGCGCATCGGCATGCGGAAATAACCTGGGCAGTTTTTCGTAGAACTCGTGGTCGGTGGCGATGATCGCGGTCACCGGCGCCTCCATCGTCTTGGCCCGGTTGCCCTCGGACAGGAACGGCTCCAGCTTCGCCTTGGCCTGCTTCGACTTCACGAACACCACCCGCATCGGCGATGCGTTGGCGCTGGTCGGGCCGAACCTGGCCAGCTCATACAGCTGCTGCAGCTGCTCGTCGCTGACGTCTCGCGGCAGCCACGCGTTGAAGGTACGGGCGTGACGGAACAGCTGATCGAGGGCGGACTCGGCAAGCACATCGCTCATGGGTATCTTCCTCTGCGGCATCGACGCGCCGACAATGGCGC
>JAJXTX010000192.1 GCA_021783385.1 Pseudomonadota bacterium | reverse complement strand
ACGTTGGTGACGCGGCCTTCGAGGATCATGCCGGGCTTGAGGTCGCGCACATCTTCCACGCCTTCGGCGAAGCTCGGTGCGATGAATTCCGGACGCGGATCGCGGCCGGGTTTCTCCAGCTCCTTGAGGATGTCGCGCACGGTCGGCACACCGAATCTTTCGTCGGTGAACTGCTCCGGCTTGAGGCCACGCAGAAAGCCGGTGTCGCCGATCACCGCCTTCATCGCGCGGCCGCTGTGGGCGAGGATGCGTTCGATCACCGGATACGCTTCCGGATGCACCGCGCTGGCATCCAGCGGGTTGTCGCCGTTGGGCACGCGCAGGAAACCCGCGCACTGCTCGAACGCCTTGTCGCCCAGCCGCGGCACTTTCAGCAGCGCCTTGCGGTTGGCGAACGGGCCGTGCGCGTCGCGATGCTTCACCACGTTCTCGGCGACCGTGGCGGACAGCCCGGCCACGCGCGCGAGCAGCGCCGCCGAGGCGGTGTTGACGTCCACGCCCACCGCATTGACGCAGTCCTCGACGCGGGTGTCGAGTGCGCGCGCCAGCTTGATCTGGTTCACATCGTGCTGGTACTGGCCCACGCCGATCGCCTTCGGATCGATCTTCACCAACTCGGCCAGCGGGTCCTGCAGGCGGCGCGCGATCGACACGGCACCGCGCAGGCTCACGTCCAATTCGGGGAATTCCTTCGCCGCGAGTTCGGAGGCGGAGTAGACCGACGCGCCGGCCTCGCTCACCACGATCTTCGACAGCTTCACCGCTGGCAGCTGCCTGATCAGTTCGCCGGCCAGCTTGTCGGTCTCGCGCGAGGCGGTGCCGTTGCCGATCGCGATCAGGTCGACGCCGTGCTGCTGGCACAGCCGTGCGAGCGCAAGCAGCGACTCGCGCCACTGCCGCCGCGGCTCATGCGGGTAGATGACATCGGTGGCCAGCAGCTTGCCGGTGGCGTCGACCACTGCGACCTTCACGCCGGTGCGGATGCCGGGGTCCAGCCCCATCACCGTGCGCGCGCCGGCCGGGGCGGCCAGCATCAGGTCTTTCAGGTTGTCGCCGAACACGCGGATCGCCTCGTCCTCGGCGCCTTCGCGCACGCGCCCGAACAGGTCCAGCGTGAGGTGCAGGTGCAGCTTCACGCGCCAGGTCAAGCGCACGGTTTCGCGCAGCCAGGCATCGGCGGCGCGGTTGCGGTGATGGATGCCGGCATGCGCGGCCACGCGGCCTTCGGCTTCGGCATGCCCCTTCTCGGTGTCCGGATCGGGCGCGAGTTCCAGTTCGAGCACGCCCTCGTTGCGGGCGCGCATCAGCGCCAGCAGTCGGTGCGACGGTATCTTGCCGATCGGTTCGACGTGATCGAAATAGTCCCGGAACTTGGCACCCTCGGTTTCCTTGCCGGCCACCACCGTGGCGCGGATCTGGCCCTTGGCCCACAGCCAGTCGCGCAGCTGGCCGACCAGCGCCGGGTCCTCGGCGAGGGTTTCCATCAGGATCGCGCGGGCGCCGTCCAGCGCGGCGCGCACATCGGCCACGCCTTTTTCCGCGTCGACGAAGGCGGCGGCGAAGGCTTCCGGCGAGCGGGTCGGATCTTCGCGCAGCGCCAGCGCCAGCGGCTCCAGCCCCGCCTCGCGGGCGATCTGCGCCTTGGTGCGGCGGCGCGGCTTGTGCGGCAGGTACAGGTCCTCCAGCCGCGCCTTGGTGTCGGCGGCGAGCAGCTCGCCCTTCAGCGTATCGGTCAGCTTGCCCTGTTCCTCGATGCTGGCGAGGATCGTGGCGCGCCGGTCCTCCAGCTCACGCAGGTAGCGCAGGCGCTCTTCCAGCAGGCGCAGCTGGGTGTCGTCGAGGCCGCCGGTGGCCTCCTTGCGGTAGCGCGCAATGAACGGCACGGTGGCGCCGCCGTCGAGCAGCTCCACTGCCGCCTGCACCTGCGCGGTGCTGGCGGCGATGTCGTGGGCAATGCGTTGTTCGATGCTGGGCATGGCTGGGTGGGATTCCTTGCAACGGCGCGAGCGGCCGTGATGGCGTGATCAAGTCCGCGATGATAACAACCCGCTTCGCTGTCCCGGCTAACCGCACGCACAAAAACGGCGCCAGAGCCGCGCTCTGGCGCCGCGATGGACGAGCCGCCGTGTCAGGCGCTGAAGGTGTTGCCGCCGCCGGCCGCCGATGTGGACGCTGGCCTGAAATCGCTGGCGCGGCCGTTCAGCACAAGCGTGCCGGCGATCATGTCATGCAGACCCTGCTTGCGCCGGGTCCATCCCACCATCAGGAAGCCGATGCCGAGCACGATGGCGCTGAGGTATTTGGCCGGGTAGCGGCCGAGTGCGCGCGGCAGGCTGATCCGTGCGCCCTGCATGTCGGTGACACGTATGCCGAGCGCCAGCTTGCCCGGCGTCGCCTGCCACGCAGAGCTCTCGCAAAACGCGAAGTACAGCCAGGTGATGACGGTGATGAGCAGTACGGCCGGCAGCATGGTGGTGTAGTACTGGTTCATGGCTGCCATCAGCACATGCAGATCACCCGGCGCTGCCTGCTGCGCCTGCTTCATGGTGGCTTCGGCCACGTCGCCGCCCATCATTTTCTGGATCAGCGTGCCGGGTATGTACAGGATGATCGCATCGAGGATGTAGGCTGCCAGACGCTTCCAGAAACCCGCATAGTCCTCGAGCGCCGCGGCGGTGGTTGAGGGCAGGGCGGAAGGCGTGGCGGCGGCGCCGAGCGGCGGCGGCATCACGGGTACCTCGTCGGCGAACAGCACCGACAGTGGCTGCCAGTCGGCGAGGCCTTCGTACCAGCCGAGGTCGTCGCGGCTTACCTGGCCGCTGCGCAGCCACTGCCGCACGTCGTCCTCCTTGTAGGGACCGTGGCGCTCGCCGTCCCGTCCGATCCAGATTTCCATCGCGCGATTTCCCTGTGTAGATGAGGCGCCATCATGCCATGCGTGCCAGCGGCATGCAGCGGGCTCAGGCGGCCTGGCGACGCTTCAGATGCACCAGCAGCAGCGAGATCGCCGCCGGCGTGACGCCGCTGATTCGTGCGGCCTGGCCGAGCGTCGCCGGCTGCGTGCGCTTGAGCTTGAGCAGCACTTCGGCGGACAGCCCGCGCACGCGATCGTAGTCGAAGCCGGCGGGAATCGCGGTGTGCTCGTGACGACGCTGACGCTCGATCTCCGCACGCTGGCGTTCGAGGTAGCCGGAGTATTTTGTTTGCACCTCGACCTGCGCGGCCACGTCCTCACGTTCCACCGCAGGGCCGAATTCGGCCATCGCGGTGAGGCTGGCGTAATCGAGTTCGGGGCGGCGCAGCAGATCCAGCGCATTGGTCTCGCGGCTCATCACAATGCCCAGCTGGCGCTCGATCGCCGCGCCCAGTGCATTGTTCGGCGTTGCCCACAGCATGCCGAGGCGCTGCGTCTCGCGCGCGACTGCGTCGCGCTTGGCGCGCAGCGCGTCGAAGCGCGCCGCCGGCACCACGCCCAGTGCGTGACCGGTTTCGCTGAGCCGCAGGTCGGCGTTGTCCTCGCGCAGATGCAGCCGGTATTCGGCGCGCGAGGTGAACATGCGGTACGGCTCGATCGTGCCGTTGCTGGTGAGGTCGTCGATCAGCACGCCGAGGTACGCCTCGTCGCGGCGCGGATACCACGGCGGCTTGCCCTGCGCGGCGCGCGCGGCGTTCAGGCCGGCGATCAGGCCCTGCGCGGCGGCCTCCTCGTAGCCGGTGGTGCCGTTGATCTGGCCGGCGAAATACAGCCCGCCGATGGCCTTGGTTTCCAGCCACGGGTTGAGCCCGCGCGGATCGAAGTAGTCGTATTCGATCGCATAGCCCGGCCGCGTGATGTGGGCCTTCCCGAAGCCCTTGATCGAGCGCACCAGCGCCAGCTGCACGTCGAACGGCAGCGAGGTGGAGATGCCGTTCGGGTAGATCTCGAACGTGTCCAGCCCCTCCGGTTCGATGAAGATCTGATGCGAGGATTTCTCCGCGAAGCGCACCACCTTGTCCTCGATCGAGGGGCAGTAGCGCGGGCCGACGCCCTCGATCTGGCCGGTGTACAGCGGCGAGCGATCCAGTGCGCCGCGGATCAGCGCGTGCGTGTGCTCCGACGTGTGGGTGATCCAGCAGCTGGTCTGGCGCGGGTGCTCGGTGCGCGAACCGAGGTAGGAGAATACCGGCGCCGGATCATCGCCGGGCTGCTCTTCCAGCACGCTGAAGTCGATGCTGCGGCGGTCGATGCGCGGCGGCGTACCGGTCTTCAGGCGATCGGCGGCGATCGGCAGTTCGCGCAGCCGGGCGGCCAGCGTGCTGGCCGGTGGATCGCCGGCGCGGCCGCCGGCGTACTGCGCCTGGCCGATATGGATCTTGCCGGCAAGAAAGGTGCCGGCGGTCAGCACGACCGATCTTGCACGAAACGACAGGCCCATCTGGGTGACCACGCCGCAGACGCGGCCGTGCTCGATGATCAGGTCATCCACCGCCTGCTGGAACAGTTCGAGCTGCGGCTGGCTCTCCACCAGCTGGCGGATCGCTGCCTTGTACAGCGCGCGGTCGGCCTGGCAGCGGGTGGCGCGCACCGCCGGTCCCTTCGAGGCGTTCAGGGTGCGCCACTGGATGCCGGCCCGATCAGCCGCGTGCGCCATCGCGCCGCCCAGCGCGTCAATCTCCTTGACCAGGTGCCCCTTGCCGATGCCGCCGATCGCCGGGTTGCAGCTCATCTGGCCGATCGTCTCGATGCTGTGACTGAGCAGCAGCGTGCGCGCCCCGCTGCGCGCGGCCGCCAGCGCGGCCTCGGTGCCGGCATGGCCGCCGCCGATCACGATGACGTCGTAATGGGTCGGGTGGTGCATCGGAGCTGACCTGACGGTGCAAAAAGTGACGGAGCGGGGCGGCCATGGTAGCGCCAACCGCTTTGGCGTTTGCGTAGCGGGTGAATGGCACGCTTTCTGCTTCAGCCCCTGCGCACTTTCCCGGGCAGACGCTGCGCAGCGCGCGCCGAGATCGAACGGACAGGGGTTCGATCGCGTACCGGGAAAGGAAGCAAGACGGCACCC
>JAJXTX010000019.1:15880-21672 GCA_021783385.1 Pseudomonadota bacterium | reverse complement strand
ATCACGGTGTCGAGGTCAAGGTGATCACCGGCGACAACGAGGCGGTGACGCGCAAGATCTGCCGCGAGGTCGGGCTGGACGTCACCCATTCGGTGCAGGGCCGCGAGATCGAGCAGCTCGATGACGCCGCGCTGGACGCCCTGGTGGCGCGCGTCACCGTGTTCGCCAAGATGTCGCCGCTGCAGAAGGCGCGGGTGGTGCGCTCGCTGCAGCGGCTGGGTCACACGGTGGGCTTTCTCGGCGACGGCATCAACGACGCGCCGGCGCTGCACGACGCCGACGTCGGCATCTCGGTGGACACCGCCACCGATATCGCCAAGGAGTCGGCCGACATCATCCTGCTGGAAAAGAACCTGATGGTGCTGGAGGAAGGTGTGATCGAGGGGCGGATCACCTTCGGCAACATCATCAAGTACATCAAGATGACCGCCAGCTCCAACTTCGGCAACGTGCTGAGCATGCTGGCGGCGAGCATCTTCCTGCCGTTCCTGCCGCTGCTGCCGCTGCAGATCCTGGTGCTCAACCTGCTCTACGACATCTCGCAGCTGTCGATTCCGTTCGACCGCATGGACGAGGAATACCTGCGCAAGCCGCGTCGTTGGGATGCGGACGACATCCGCCGCTTCATGGTGTGGATCGGCCCGGTCAGCTCGATCTTCGACATCACCACGTTTGTGCTGTTGTGGTACGTGTTCGGCGCCAACTCCAGTGCGCACCAGTCGCTGTTCCAGTCTGGCTGGTTCATCGAGAGCCTGCTGACGCAGACGCTGATCGTGCACATGATCCGCACGCGGCGGATTCCCTTCCTGCAAAGCGTGGCGGCGGCGCCCGTGCTGGCGCTGACCACCGCGATCATCCTGATCGGCCTGCTGGTGCCCTATACCGGGATCGGCGCCAAGATCGGCATGACCACGCTACCGGCGGCGTTTTTCGGCTGGATCGCGCTGACCGTGCTGACCTATGCGGTGCTGACGCAGCTGGTCAAGCTGGTGTACATGCATCGCTACGGACGCTGGCTGTGACGCTGGTGGCACCGCTGCGCGACGTCATTCCACGTCGGTGGAGCGGCACGCCGGGCGGCGATGACGCCACCACAGCACCAGCAGGGTCAGCAGCAGCAGGCCGACCAGCGCCCACAGGCTGCCCTGGCCGCGGTGCACCCATTTCTCCAGCCAGGCGTGGTTGTCCGCGCCGAAGTAGCCCAGGTAGACCCAGAACGGCACGCTGATCAGCGCGGCCAGCCCGTCGATCAGCAGGAAGCGCAGGAACGATACCCGGTGGCTGGTGCCCGCGGTGATGTAGACGGTGGTGCGCATGCCCGGCAGGAAGCGCGCGATGAACAGCATGCGGTTGCCATAGCGGACAAACTTTTCCTGCACCATGGCGTAGCGCGACGGCGTCAGCACGCGCGCCACCAGCCGCCATTTCAGCATGCGCGCGCCGTAGTGGTGGCCGAGCAGGAAGATCGCGCAGTCGCCCAGCAGCACGCCGAACATCGCCAGCGCGAACATCGCATGCACGTTGGCGTAGCCTAGCCCGGCGATGACGCCGCCAGCCACCAGCGTGATGTCCTCCGGCAGCGGCAGCCCGGCGCCGCAGATCATCAGCGCGATGAACACCGCCACATAGCCGTTCTCGGTGAAAATGGTGATCAGTCGTTCAAGCAGGTCCATCGGTATCCCTGGTCGCCGCGCCAGTCCCGCCGCAAACGGCAGGGGCTGCATGATCCCATAGTCGCCGTTCGGTCGATGTGCGTCGGTGCCGGGCAGCGTGCAGCGACCTCATGCCGCACTGATCGGCGGCTTGCCGTGTGCTGCCAGCAGCTCGCGCAGCTCGGCCTTCTCGGCGCTGTCCAATGTGCCCTCGCGGCTCTTGGCGGTGAGCGCGTCGCGGCGCTGGGTGATCGCCTGGGCCTCCATCCGCGCCAGCGCATCGAAGAACTCCTCACGCTGCGCCTCGATCTCGCCGACCATGCCCATCGTCGCCAGCTTTTGCAGCGAGTCGTATTCGCCACGTTCGGCAAAGTGCTCAAGCAGAGATCCGGTACTTATGCCGGGCCGCGAGCGGGCGACATCGAGCAACTCGGCAAGCAGCTTCACGCCTGGCTTGTCCAAGCGCAGGAAGCGGTACGGCTTTTCCACAGCTTCGGCGAGTCCTGGCTGTGCCAGAAGAATCGTGATGGCACTTCGCACAAGGGTTCGTTTGTAGGCGGCTGCCGGAGCGCGCTGCACCTCCCGATGCTGAAGAAATGCCTCGTCCTCCCTGAAGCCGACTTCACGGCGCGCCGCCGCGAGTTGCTCGTTAAAGACCTCCATGGCGGCATCGCGTATGGTGGCATCCACATGCATCAGGAATTGGGGTGTCCCCATCGTGCGTTCCTGCAGCAGCGTTATCATCTGATCCCGAAACGCGCCGTCGGGAATTACGCGAATGTATTCCTTGCAGCGCTCCTTGAGGCGTGCGCGACCATCGGCCGTATTCAGGTCGGAAGCAGCCTCTAGGAACTGGAAGAAATACTCGGACAGCGGTGTGGCTTCCTTCAGCCGTTTTTCAAAGCCTTCCTTGCCTTCCTTGCGCACGAGCGAATCGGGATCTTCACCGTCGGGCAGAAACAGGAAATAGCCCTGACGACCGTCGCGCAGTCGGGGCAGCGCGGTAGCCAGCGCCTTCCACGCGGCGGCGCGGCCGGCGCGGTCGCCGTCGAAGCAGAACACCACGTCCGGCGCGGCGCGAAACAGTACCTCGGCGTGCTCCGGCGTGGTCGCAGTGCCCAGCGTGGCCACTGCGATCGGCAGCCCGGCCTGATGCAGCGCGATCACGTCCATGTAGCCCTCGACCACCACGATGCGCGCGAGGCTCGGGTTGGCCTGCTTCACCTGCCACAGCGCGAACAGCTCGCGGCCCTTGTGGAACAGCGGCGTCTCGGGCGAGTTGAGGTATTTCGGGGGCGCGCCTTGCGCAGAAGTGCGGCCCGCGCTGCCGGCCGCCTGATCCTCGGGCACTACCGGCGCGCTGGCAATGATCCGACCACCGAACGCGATCACCCGGCCACGGCGGTCGAGGATCGGGAACATCAGCCGCTCGCGGAAGCGGTCGTACTGGCTGCCGCGCTCGCTGCTGGCGACCATGCCGGCCTCGGTCAGCAGCTCCATCCGGCGTGGCGTATTGCCAAGCGCCTTGATCACGCCGTCATACCCGGCCGGCGCCCAGCCGATGCGGAAGCGCGCGATGGTGTCCGCATCCAGCCCGCGCTTGCGGCAGTATGCCTGCGCCTCGTTGCTCCGCGACAATTCGCCTTGGTACCAGCCAGCGGCGGCGTCCAGCAGCGCATACAGGTCGGTCTTGTCCTCGCGCGGCGCAGCCTCGCGGCCGCCCTCGCGGGGCACCTTCAGGCCGACTGTCTGCGCCAGTTCCTCGACCGCGTCGGGAAACTCCAGCCGCTCGTAGTCCATCAGGAACTTCACCGCGCTGCCATGCGCGCCGCAGCCGAAGCAGTGGAAGAACTGCTTGGCCGGGCTGACATAGAAGGACGGCGTGCGCTCGCTGTGGAACGGGCAGCAGGCGGTCCACTCGCGCCCGGCCTTCTTCAGCGGCACCCGCCGCTCGATCACGTCGACGATGTCGACGCGGGCAAGCAGTTCGTCAATGAAGCTGTCGGGAATCAGGCCGCGCATAGGCGGCCCAGTCTACCCGACGCAGGCACCGCTACAGGATCTGGAACACCCCGATCACGGCCAGCACGGCCAGCACGAACAGGATCAGGAAGATCGCGAACAGCACCTTGGCGATGGTGCCGGTGGCGCCGGAGACGCCGCGGAAACCGAGCAGGCCGGTGACCAGCGAGATGATGGCGAAAATGATGGCCCACTTCAGCATGGCAGGTTCCCTCGGAGGTGCGTGGCCGCAGCGGCCGGGCGGGTGATTGCGCACATTTTCGGGGCCGCGACGTGAAGGGAATGCATCATCAGCTTCGGCGCGCCCGATCGCTCGTGCAGGCCGGCTCGCTCAGCCTGCCAGCTGCGCCTTGACCTTGCCCGAGACCACGGCCATGTCGGCGCGGCCGGCGGCCTTTTCCTTCACCGCGGCCACCACCTTGCCCATGTCGCGCGGCGAGCTGGCGCCGGTGCTGGCGATCGCCTCGGCGACCAGCGCGTCGATCTCCGCGTCATCCAGCTTGGTCGGCAGGTAGGTTTCGATCACCTGCATCTCGGCGCGCTCGATCGCGGACAGATCCTCGCGGCCGGCCGCATCGAACTGGCTGACCGAATCGCGCCGCTGCTTGAGCATCTTCTCCAGCGTCGCCAGCACCTGCACGTCGTCCAGCTCGATGCGTTCGTCCACCTCGCGCTGCTTGACCGCGGCCAGCATCAGCCGGATCACTCCCAGCCGATGCTTGTCGCCGGCGCGCATGGCGGTCTTCATGTCTTCGGTGAGCTGCTGCCTGAGCGTCATGCGCGGAACCTCGTGAGACCGGGGAAATCCATTCTACGGAAACGACAAGGCCGGCGTTGTCCTTGGGACAACACCGGCCATTCGATCCGACTTACTTGCGGTGGCTGCGAGAACCCGCGCCAACCGCCTTTCCTGACCGTGCGCGGCGCATGGCGCCGCGCGAATCGGGAAACTCAGTACAGGCGGGTCTTGCGCGAGACGTCGCGCGACAAGCGGCGCAGGTGGCGCTTCACCGCGGCCGCGCGCTTGCGCTTGCGCTCCTGGGTGGGCTTTTCGTAGAACTCGCGCTTGCGCGTTTCAGCGAGCACGCCGGCCTTTTCGCAGGTACGCTTGAAACGACGCAGAGCAATCTCGAACGGCTCGTTCTCGCGAACTTTTACGTTGGGCATGGAAACTCCGAGTGGTAATCTGCCCGCGGATACGGGACTGTTGGATAGGGCGAGCCGCGAAGTATACCGTGCATACCACCGAATTTTCAAAGCCGGCCCTGCGACCCGTGCTGGGCATCGAAACCTCCTGTGACGAAACCGGCGTGGCGCTGCTGCGCTGGCAGCCGGACGCGCCGGGTCACGGCCTGCTGGCCCATACCCTGTACAGCCAGATCAGGTTGCACGCCGACTACGGCGGCGTGGTGCCGGAACTGGCCAGCCGCGACCATGTGCGCAAGCTGCTGCCGCTGATCCGCCAGGCGCTGGCCGAGGCCGGTCTCGGCGTGCAGGAGCTGGGCGGCGTGGCCTATACCGCCGGGCCTGGCCTGGTCGGCGCACTGCTGGTGGGCGCTGCGGCCGGACGCGCGCTGGCCTGGGCCCTGGGCGTGCCGGCCATCGGCGTGCACCACATGGAAGGCCATCTGCTGGCGCCGCTGCTGGAGGACGACCCGCCGCAGCCGCCGTTCGTGGCGCTGCTGGTCAGTGGCGGCCACTCGATGCTGGTCGAGGTGAAGGCGATCGGCCAGTACACGATCCTTGGCGACACGCTGGACGACGCCGCCGGCGAGGCGTTCGACAAGACCGCCAAGCTGATGGGTCTGCCGTACCCCGGCGGCCCGGCGCTGGCGCAGCTGGCCGAGCAGGGCCGCGCGGGCGCGTTCCGCTTTTCGCGCCCGATGACCGACCGGCCTGGGCTGGATTTCAGCTTCTCCGGCCTGAAAACCCAGGTGCTGCTGGCGTGGCAGCAGTCCGACCAGAGCGCGCAGACCCGCGCCGACATCGCCCGCGCATTCGAGGAGGCGATCGTCGACACGCTGATCATCAAGTGCCGGCGCGCGCTGCAGGCCAGCGGCACCTCGCGGCTGGTGATCGCCGGTGGCGTCGGCGCGAACCGGCGCCTGCGCAACGAGC
>JAJXTX010000019.1:11766-15780 GCA_021783385.1 Pseudomonadota bacterium | reverse complement strand
CGCGCATTCGAGGAGGCGATCGTCGACACGCTGATCATCAAGTGCCGGCGCGCGCTGCAGGCCAGCGGCACCTCGCGGCTGGTGATCGCCGGTGGCGTCGGCGCGAACCGGCGCCTGCGCAACGAGCTGGCGGCGGCCGGCGCCAAGGATGGTTTCCGCGCGTATTTCCCGCGACTGGTTTTCTGCACCGACAACGGCGCGATGATCGCGCTGGCCGGCGCGATCCGGCTGGCCAGCGGCCAGCAGCAGGACGCCTCGGTGCAGGTGTATCCGCGCTGGGATCTGCAGAGCCTGCCGGCGGCTTAGCTCACCACTGCGTGCGCCCGGGCAGCAGGCCTTTCAGCTCGGCCTCGGTGAGGTTGCGCCACTGGCCGATTTTCAGATGGCCAAGCCGCACGTTGTCGATGCGCACGCGGCGCAGCTGGGTCACGCGGTAGCCGAACGCGGCCGCCATCAGGCGGATCTGCCGGTTCAGGCCCTGGGTCAGCACGATCGAGAAGCCGAACCGGGCGATCCGCCGCACCCGGCATGGCAACGTCATCTGGCCGTGGATGCGCACGCCGCGGGCCATCCCGGCGAGGAACTCGTCGGTGACCGCCTTGTTCACGCCGACCAGGTATTCCTTCTCGTGCCGGTTCTCCGAGCGCAGGATCTCGTTGACGATGTCGCCGTTGCTGGTGAGCAGGATCAGCCCTTCGGAATCCTTGTCCAGCCGGCCGATCGGAAAGATCCGCTGCGGATGGTCGATGAAGTCGACGATGTTGCCGTCGACGCCCTTCTCGGTGGTGCAGGTGATCCCGACCGGCTTGTTCAGCGCGATGTAGACGGCTTTTTTCGCCGCCGGCGTGGCGGCCAGCGTGCGCATGCGCACCAGCTCGCCGTCCACCCGCACCTCGTCGCCGTCGAGCGCCTTGGCGCCGGTGCTGACGATCGCGCCATTGATGCTGACGCGGCCGGCCAGCAGCAGTTCGTCCGCCTCGCGGCGCGAGCACAGGCCCGCCTCGCTGATGTACTTGTTCACGCGCATGTTGAACTCCGCGGCGGCAGGCTGGCTGCGCTGGAGCGCACGGACACGGCGGCGGCAGGTCGCGCGTTCAAGGGGACTCCGCTCAGCGCTGCCGGCGCGGCCAGCCGATGCCGAAGGCCAGCAGCCCGGCGCCCGCGATCAGCAGGCTGGGCCAGCCGCGGTGCGGCGGCGCCAGCGTCCACAGCAGCGTGGCCACGATCAGCAGCGTGCTGCCGAGCAGGCTGCCGGCGAGCAGCTGGCGCTGCTGGCGGGCGTCCTCGCGTCGCTGCGCGAGCGCCCGCGGATCGCTCAGCGCGCGCTGCTCGCCGCGGGCGACCTGGCGCAGCGCGTCGCGCACCAGCTCCGGCAGCTGCGGCGCGTTGTGCAGCCACGCCGGCAGCCGCTGGCGCATGTCGCGCAAGGTGCGCAGCGGGTTGTAGCGCTGGCGCAGGATGCGTTGCAGCACCGGATGCGCCACCGCCCAGATGTCGATCTGCGGATCCAGCATGCGGCCGACGCCCTCGATGTTCAGCAGGGTCTTCTGCAGCAGGATCAGCTGCGGCTGCAGCGTCAGCTCGAAGCGCTGCGCGGTGCGGAACAGCTTCACCACCAGCTCGGCCAGCGAGATCTGCGCCAGCGGGCGGGTGAAGTAGGGCTCGCACACCGTGCGCACGGCGGCGGTGAGCTCGTCGACGCGGATGTTCGCCGGCATCCAGCCGGCGTCGATGTGCAGCTGGGCGATGCGCTGGTAGTCGCGCTCGAACAGCGCGATGAAGTTCTGCGCCAGCCAGTACTGGTCGGCTTCCGGCAGCGAGCCCATGATGCCGAAATCGAGCGCGATGAAGCGCGGCTCCTCGCGTCGCGTCAGGTCCACCCAGACGTTGCCCGGATGCGCGTCGGCGTGAAAGAAGTTGTCGCGGAACACCTGCTCGTAGAACACCCGCACGCCTTTCACGGCCAGTGCCTTGCGGTCGATGCCGGCGGCGTCGATGGCGGCGATGTCGTCGCAGCTCACGCCGTACACGCGCTCCAGCGTCAGCACGCCTTCGGTGGTCAGCTCCCACTCCACGGCGGGCACGTACATGTCGACGCCGCTGGCGAAGTTGCGCTTGAGCAGGCTCGCGCTGGCCCCCTCGCGCTGCAGGTCCAGCTCGTTCTCCAGCATCTTCTCGACTTCGGCGACCACCTCCAGCGGGCGGATCTTGTCGGCGTTCGGATGCCAGCGCTGCACCAGCTCGCCGAGCGAGCGCAGCAGGCGCACGTCGCGGGCGATGCGCGCGCCGATGCCCGGCCGCAGCACCTTCACCACCACCGCGCGGCCGTCGTGCAGGCTGGCCGCATGCACCTGAGCGATCGAGGCGGAGGCCAGCGGCGTCTCGTCGAAGCTGGCATACAGGCGGCCGATCGGCGACTTCAGCTCGCGCTCGACGATCGCGCGCGCCGCGCTGCCGGGGAACGGCGCCACCTGATCCTGCAGCAGCGACAGCTGGTCGGCGATGTCAGCCGGCACCAGGTCGCGGCGGGTCGACAGTACCTGGCCGGCCTTGACGAAGATCGGCCCCAGCTCGGTCAGCGCCAGCCGCAGCCGCTCGCCGCGCGGCAGCGCGCTGACGTCCACCCGCGGGCGCGGCAGCAGCGGCCGCAGCAGCTTCAGCGGGCGGAACAGGTGGGCGCCGTCGATCAGTTCGTCGAGCCGGTAGGCCAGCAGCACCGCAGCCACCCGCAGCAGGCGCGGTACCACCTTCAGCGGCGTCACGCGGCGTTGCCCTGCAGGCGCCGGGTGAGCCGCCCAAGTCGCGCTTCCAGCCGCTCGCTGCGCTCGCGCAGCTGGTCCACGCCGTCCAGGAATTCCTCGACCTCGCCCGGCGCCAGCGCGATGCGCGCCTCGTCGCGCAGCCAGTCGGCGCCGTCCTCGGTGAGGTGCGCGGCGCTCTCGCGCAGGTGGCCGAGGCCGCTGCGGATCGCGCGAGCCAGCGGCACGCCGAGCACGTCGCCGAAACTGCGCGCGAAGGCCTCCTCGAAATCCGGCGCAAAGCGGCTGGCGAGTTTTTCCAGCCGGCGCGCCAGCTCGGCGTCGCCAGCGAGCTCGACCTTGCCCGGCGCAATACCGTCCTCGTCGCGGCGGAACAGCATCGCCAGCAGGCTGCCGGGCGTGGCGGCCACGCGCAGCTGGCTGCCCTCGGGTGCCGGCGTTTCGTCGGGTGGCCCCACCTGCAGGCGGCCGTCGGCTACCGTCACCGCCAGCGCGATCTCCGGTCCGCGCAGATGCAGCTGCACGCTGCGTCCATTCAGCGCGGCGAGCTGCTGCTGCGTGTCCGGATCGAGCGACAGCGTGTGGTTCAGCGCGGTTTCCAGCGCGCGGCCGGCCAGCTTGCGCAGCGGCGGTGGCAGCCAGGAGTTGGGGGCGACGGCGTTCATCCGGCGATTGTAGCCCGCCGGCGCCGGCCCATCATGCGTCAGCCGGCCGTGGCGCCGGCGAAGCCGAGCTGGCGCCAGGCCTCATAGACGGCTACCGCCACCGCGTTGGACAGATTCAGGCTGCGGCTGTCCGCACACATCGGCAGTCGCAGCCGCTGGCCGGCGGGGATCGTCTGCAGCACGTTGTCCGGTAGCCCCGCGGTTTCGCAACCGAACAGCAGGGCGTCGCCGTCGGCAAAGCGCGCCTCGACGTGGGCCATCCGGCCGCGGGTGGTGAAGGCGAACACGCGGGGCGCGCCGATGACCGCGAGGCAGCCGGCCAGATCGTCGTGCAGTGCGATGCGCGCGTACTCGTGGTAATCCAGTCCGGCCCGGCGCAGGCGCGCGTCGTCGAGTTCGAAGCCGAGCGGCCGGATCAGATGCAGCGCCGCGCCGGTGTTCGCGCACAGGCGAATCACGTTGCCGGTGTTCGGCGGGATCTCGGGTCGGAACAGGATGACATGCAGCATCCGCCGATTATTGCGCGGCCGCGACGCCCGGCGCCAAGCGCATCCGCCTCAGCCGGCGCGACGCGGGCACAGCACACCATC
>JAJXTX010000019.1:0-11666 GCA_021783385.1 Pseudomonadota bacterium | reverse complement strand
CGGTGTTCGGCGGGATCTCGGGTCGGAACAGGATGACATGCAGCATCCGCCGATTATTGCGCGGCCGCGACGCCCGGCGCCAAGCGCATCCGCCTCAGCCGGCGCGACGCGGGCACAGCACACCATCGTGCGGCAGCGCGCTACGATGGCGGACGGGCCGGCAACGTCGCGGCCTGATTGACCCACCATCCCTTCAAGTTGAAGCTGCGGAGCCACCCATGCGCAAGACCCTGCTGTTGCTCGTCCCCGTGCTGCTGCTTGGCGCCTGCAGCTGGGGCATCACCCTCGATCCGGCCGCGCGCAACGTGCGCACGGCGTGGAATGGCGATGTCTCCGGCTGCCGCGATCTGGGCAAGGTCACCGTCTCGGTGATGGATCACGTCGGCCCGGTCGACCGCAACAACATCACCGTGCGCGACGAGCTGGAGGTGATGGCGCGCAACTCCGCCGCGCAGATGCACGCCGACACGGTCAAGCCGCTGGGCGATCCGGTGGACGGTTCGCAGGCGTGGGGCGCCTACGTCTGCGGCACCCACACGGTCACCCCGAACCGCGCGCCGGCTGCGGCCGGCTCTGCCCCCGGCAGCGCGCAGACCTTCCCGGTGCACGGCGGCTGAGCTTTCCGCCGATCGACCGAAGGCGAAAGGCGCATGCGGGCGCCTTTCGTTTGTCTGCGCCGGTCAGCCGCGCGTGAAAAACCACGCCGTCATCGCCAGCCCGACCACCACCACGAACAGCCGCAGGCGCGCCGGCGCCACCCGCCGCGCCAGCACCGGGCCGATCCAGCCTCCGGCGATCGCCGCAAGCAGCATGATCAGCGCCTCGCGCCACCACACCGCGCGGGCGACGATGAAGATCGCCGCCGCGACCACGTTCATGCAGCCGGCGAGCACCGTCTTGACCCCGTTCATGGCATGGATCTCGGTCATCCCGTACAGCCCCAGCATCGCCAGCATCAGGATGCCGATGCCGCCGCCGAAATAGCCGCCGTAGATGCCGATCAGCGCCTGCGCCGCCACCAGCGCCGGCACACCGATGCGTCCGTGCCGGCGCAGCAGGTCAGTCAGCGAACGGCCGAGCGCGAACACCAGCGTGCCGAACAGCAGCAGCCACGGCACGATCGCCACGAACAGCTGCTCCGGCGTCAGCAGCAGCAGGATCGAGCCCGCCGCGCCGCCGAGCAGGCTCACCAGCACAAAGGCGCTCATCGGCAACTGGCCACGCGCCGCGCCGATGTCGCCCCGATACGCCCACGCGCTGACGAAGGTGCCCGGCAGCAGCGCTACCGTGCTGGTGGCGTTGGCGATCACCGGCGGCACCCCGGCCAGCACCAGCGCCGGAAAGGTCAGAAAGCTGCCGCCGCCGGCGACCGCGTTGAGCGCGCCGGCGAGCAGGCTGGCAAGTACGAGCAGGGCCAGATGGCCGGGGCTGGGCAGGGGCATCGGGTCGGTCACGGGTACCAGGGGTCGGGCCAGCTTACCCGGGGTGCGCGACGAATGGCGGCAACCGCGCGCTGCAGCGCACGCCGTGACTTGCGATGATGTGTGCTATTCGATACGCATGCTGCCGATGAATACGCTGATCTCCACCCCCGCGCGCCTGGCGCGGCGCATCCTCTCGCCGCGGCGCCAGCCGAAGGCGCAGGCGCTGCTGGACGCGCTGCCCGCGTTCGCGCTGCCGGCGCAGGCGATCGAGGTGCTGCCCGATCCGGCGGCGTTCCGCCAGGCGCTGCTGCAGCTGATCGCGCAGGCCACGCGGCGCATCGTGATCGTGACGCTGTACCTGCAGGACGACGAAGGCGGCCGCGAGGTGCTGGAGGCGCTGTACGCGGCGCGCGTGCGGCAGCCGGCGCTGGAAATTTCGGTATTCGTGGACTGGCATCGGGCGCAGCGCGGGCTGATCGGCAAGCACAAGAGCGAGGGCAACGCGGGCATGTACCGCGAGTACGCCGCGCGGCTGGGGCCGGGCGTGGCGATCTACGGCGTGCCAGTGCAGAACCGCGAGCTGTTCGGCGTGCTGCACCTCAAGGGCTTCGTGATCGACGATTGCGTGCTCTACAGCGGCGCCAGCCTCAACGACGTCTACCTGGCGCGGCACGGGCGCTATCGGCTGGATCGCTATCACCGGCTGCAGCATCGCGGCCTGGCCGATGCGATGGCTGCCCTGGTGCAGCGGCAGTTTGTCGAAAGCGACGCGGTGCGCCGGCTGGACCAGCCGCCGGTCCCGGTCACGCGCACGCTGCTGGGACCGATCCGTCAGTTCCGCCAGGCGCTGCAGGAAGCCCGCTACGACGTGCCGCACGAATCGGTGGGCCAGGCGCAGGTCGCGGTGACGCCGCTGCTCGGCTTCGGTCGCAGCGACAATGCGCTGAACGAGACCGTGCTCGCGCTGCTGCGCGGCGCCCGCCAGCGGGTGATCCTGCTGACCCCGTACTTCAACCTGCCCAAGCCGGTGCGTGCGGCGCTCGGCCAGCTGCTGCGGCGCGGCTGCAGCATCGACATCATGGTCGGTGACAAGACCGCGAACGATTTCTACATTCCGCCGGAGCAGCCGTTCAAGACCATCGGGCTGCTGCCGTACCTGTACGAAAACAACCTGCGCCGCTTTGCGCGGGCGCACCGGCGGCAGATCGCCAGCGGCCAGCTCAACCTGCACCTGTGGCGCGATGGCGACAACAGCTATCACCTGAAAGGCCTGTTCGTCGACGACGATGTGGTGCTGCTCACCGGCCACAACCTCAACCCGCGCGCGTGGGCGCTGGATCTGGAAAACGGTCTGCTGCTGCGCGATCCGGCGCGGCTGCTGCACGCGCGGCACCAGGCGGAATGGGCGGCGCTGCAGCGGCATGCCACGCGGCTGTCGGACTACCTCGCGCTGGAGAGCCCGCGGCACTATCCGGCGCAGGTGCGCAAGCAGCTGCGGCGGCTCAACCGCACCCGGCTGGACCGGCTGGTCAACCGGCTGCTGTGACGCTGGCCGCAGCGCCCCGCTGGGTCGACGCCAGGCGCTGCAGCCGCAGGGTCAGCCAGCGCTGCACGTCCGGCCATTCGCTGGCCACGATGCTGTAGCACACGGTGTTGCGCAGGCTGCCGTCGGGGCGGCGCTTGTGCGCGCGCAGCACGCCGTCGCGCTGTGCGCCGAGGCGTTCGATCGCGCGCTGCGAGTCGAGGTTGCGGTGGTCGGTGTGGAACTCCACCGCCACGCAGCCAAGCGTCTCGAAGGCGTGGCGCAGCAGCAGCCGCTTGCAGGCGCTGTTGAGATGGCTTTTCTGCCAGCGCTTCGCGTACCAGGTATAGCCGATCGCCAGCCGCGGCAGCTCCGGCACATAGTCGTAGTAGCGGGTGGTGCCGACGATCGCGCCGCTGGTTTTCTCGCGCACCGCGAACGGCAGCATCAGCCCGGCGGCGCGGCCCTGCAGCGCCTGCTCGACGTAGCCGCGGGCCTGGCCCGGTGCCGGCGCGCTGGTGAACCACAGCTGCCACAGCTCGCCGTCCGCGGCGGCTGCCTCCAGCGCCGGCGCGTGTTCCAGCTGCAGCGGTTCCAGCAGCACGTGCTCGTCCTGCAGGTGGATCGGTTCGAGTGGCTGCATGGCGGGCTCCGGCAGGCGGGTGGCAGGGGTGCGGCCCCCGGGTTCAGGCGTCGAGATCGGGAATCAGCTTGCTTTCGAGCCGGGCGATGTTGTCCTTCAGCCGCAGCTTGCGTTTTTTCAGGCGGGTCAGCTGCAGCTCGTCGCGGCTGATGCCGGAGGCCAGCTGGATGATCGCCGCATCCAGATCGCGGTGCTCCGTGCGCAACTCGGCCAGCCGATGGACGATCTTGGAGTGATCCTGGAGCTGCATGGCGGCGACGGCAAGGACGGCGGGAAGGATCACGCTAGTCTAGGAGCATGAGCGGCAGAAAGCTGCCGGTTACAATGGGTGTCCACCCCCGACGACCGACCGTCATGTCCGCCCCGTCCGAGACACCCCGCACGCCTGCCGCCGAGGCCGACCGGCTGGCCCGCCGCCTGCGCCAGCAGGTGGGCCAGGCGGTCGTGGATTTCGGCATGCTCGAGGACGGCGACCGGGTGATGGTGTGTCTGTCCGGCGGCAAGGATTCCTACACCCTGCTGGACCTGCTGCTGCAGCTGCAGGCGAAGGCGCCGGTGCGCTTCGAGCTGATCGCGGTGAACCTCGACCAGAAGCAGCCGGACTTTCCCGAACACGTGCTGCCCGGTTACCTGCGCGCGCGCGGCGTGCCGTTCCAGATCATCGAACAGGACACCTACAGCACGGTGACGCGGCTGGTCCCGGCCGGCAAGACCCTGTGCAGCCTGTGCTCGCGCCTGCGCCGCGGCGCGCTGTACACCTGGGCAGCGGCCAACGGCATCAGCAAGATCGCGCTGGGCCATCATCGCGACGACATCCTTGCCACGTTTTTCCTGAACCTGTTTTACCAGGCGCAGCTGAAGGCGATGCCGCCCAAGCTGCGCTCGGACGATGGCCGCCACGTGGTGATCCGGCCGCTGGCCTACTGCAGCGAGGCCGACATCGCGGAGTACGCGGCGCAGCAGCAGTTTCCGATCATCCCGTGCAACCTGTGCGGCTCGCAGGACAACCTGCAGCGTCAGGCGGTGCGGCGCCTGCTGGCCGAATGGGAGCAAGCGCAGCCCGGACGCTGCGAGAACATTTTCCGCGCGCTGGCGCATGTGTCACCCTCGCACCTGGCCGATCGCCAGCTGTTCGATTTCGCCGCCCTTGCGGCGCACGCGGCGCCGACCTGACCCTGCGGTATCTTTCCTTCCACCTGCTTCGAGTATCTGACGTGTCCTTCTTTGCATCCGTTGAAATGGCCCCGGGCGATCCGATCCTGGGCCTGACCGAGACCTACCTGGCCGACAGCCGGCCGGGCAAGATCAACCTGGGCGTGGGCATCTACGTCGACGAGCAGGGGCAGATCCCGCTGCTGCCGAGCGTGCACGCGGTGGAAAAGGCGATGGTGGCGGCGGCGAAGCCGCGCGGCTACCTGCCGATCGACGGCCTGCCGGCCTACAACCGGCTCACCCAGCAGCTGCTGTTCGGAGCCGACTCGCCGCTGCTGGCCGCGGGCCGCGTCGCCACCGCGCAGACCATCGGCGGCAGCGCGGCGCTGCGGGTGGCGGCCGACCTGCTGCGGCAGGTGGCCGGCGCGGGCGCGAAAATCGCCATCAGCAACCCGAGCTGGGGCAATCATCACGTGGTGTTCCGCACCGCCGGCTTCGCGCTGCTGGATTACCGCTACTACGACGCCGCCAGCCACGGCCTCGATTTCGCCGGCATGCTGGAGGATCTGGGTCGGCTCGACGCGGGTACCGTGGTGCTGCTGCACGCGTGCTGCCACAACCCCACCGGCGTCGATCTGGACGCGGCGCAATGGCAGCAGGTGATCGCGCTGCTGCGCGAGCGCCGGTTGCTGCCGTTCGTCGACCTCGCCTACCAGGGCTTCGACCAGGGCATCGAGCAGGATGCCACCGCGATCCGCCTGCTGGCGGCGTCGGGGATCGAGGCGTTCGTGGTGGCCAACTCGTATTCCAAGTCGTTCTCGCTGTACGGCGAGCGCGTCGGCGCGCTGTCGATGGTGGGTACCGATCGCGACGAGGCGGCGCGGCTGCTGTCGAAGATCAAGCAGACCATACGTGCCAACTATTCCAGCCCGTCCGCGCACGGCGCCAGCCTGGTTGCCGGCGTGCTCGGCAGTACCGAGCTGCGCGCGCAGTGGGAGCACGAGCTGGGCGAGATGCGCACGCGCATCCATGCCATGCGCGCCGGCCTGGTCGAGCGGCTGGCCGCGCATGGGGCGTCGCAGTTCGGCTTCATCCAGCGCCAGGCCGGCATGTTCTCGTACTCGGGCCTGAGCAAGGCGCAGGTGCTGCGGCTGCGCGAGGAGTACGCCATCTACGCGCTGGACAGCGGCCGCATCTGCGTGGCCGCGCTCAACCGCGACAACCTGGAAACCGTCGCCGCCGCGGTCGCCAGCGTCAGCCGCTGAGATCCTCTCGCGCACTGCGCGATGCCGTGTCCTTCGACTTCGCGGCGCGACGCCCAGGGCGAACGGAAAGCTCGAATGGCAGCCTGCACCGGGCTGCCGTGCTGAAAATCCCGCCTTCGGGCCGCCACCCATCCGGATATTGAATGTTTTTTCGCAATCTCACGCTGTTCCGTTTTTCCCCCGCCGTGGCCACCGATCTCCAGCGTCTCGACGAGGCGCTGGGCGAGCACCGGCTGCGCCCCTGCGGGCCACTGGAAATGTTCACCAAGGGCTTCGTGCCGCCGGTCGGGCGCGGCGAGGAGCTGCCGCTCACGCACACGGTCAAGCACTGCACCCTGCTTACCGTGGGCGGCGAGGACAAGCTGCTGCCGGCGCAGGTGATCAACGAGGAGCTGCAGCGCAAGGTGCAGAAGATCGCCGCGGAGGAGGGCCGCAAGGTCGGCGGCCGCGAGCGCAAGCGGATCAAGGAGGATTTGCTGACCGAACTGCTGCCGCGCGCGTTCGTGCGCAGCTCGCGCATGGCCGCCTACGTCGATGCGAAAAACGGCTGGCTGGTGCTCGACACCGCCAGCCGCAAGTCGGCCGAGAATGCGCTGACCCAGATCCGCGAGGCGCTGGGCAGCTTCCCGGCGGTGCCGCTGGCGCCGGAGGAAGGCCCGCGTGTGCTGATGACCGACTGGCTGGCCAGCGGCAACCTGCCGGCCGGGCTCACTCTGGGCGACGAATGCGAGCTGCGCGACCCGGCCACTGCCACCGGCGCGATCGCCAAATGCCGCCGCCAGGACCTGGACGCCGAGGAGGTGAAGGAACATCTGCGCAACGGCAAGCAGGTGTTCCTGCTCGGTCTCACCTTCGATGAGCGGATCAGCTTCGTGCTCGGCGAGGACCTGATCATCCGCAAGCTGAAGTTCCTCGACGTGGTGATGGACGAGCTGGGCGACAGCCAGCAGGACGCGCAGGCCGAGCTGGACGCCAGCTTCGCCCTGCTGACGCTGGAACTGCAGCGGCTGCTGGCGAAGCTGGAGGAATGGTTCGGGCTGCCGCGCCCGGCCGACAGCTGAACGAAAATTTCGCCCCATCCGGACGTCCAAAACGGCATACTGACTTTCCGGCATGACTGCAGGCATCGCTGTCGTCAGTCGTGAAGCAAACCGCAATCACAGGTCAAGGTGTCCTCGGACAGCAGCATGGCGCAACATCTGGAAGGCGACTGGCTGGAACTGGCGACGTCGGGCGGCAACAGCATCATGGTGCTGAAAGCCGCCCACCCGCGCGCACGCCGGCTGCGCCTCACCATCACCACCAAGGGCGCGCGTGTGTCCTACCCGCACGGCACCCATCCGGCCCAGGTCAGCGCGTTCCTGCGCAGTCACGCCGACTGGCTGGAGCAGAAGCTGGGCGAGCTGAACCTGATCATCAAGCCGTTGCCGCCGCTGCGCATGGGCCATGCCACCGAGTTTCCGCTGCGCGGCGAGACCGCCACGCTGGACTGGGCCGAAGGCCCGTACCCGCGCATCGAGGCGTGCGACGGTGGCCTCACGCTGGTGATCCCGCGCCCGCACACGCGCGCACTGCCGATCGCCCGTGGCCTGCTGGCCTCACACCTGGAGTCGCTGATCCGCCGCGACGTCTCGCGCTGGCTGGCCGGCTACGTGCCGCAGCTGGGGTTGGCGCCGACCGCGCTGAAGATCCGTCCGATGAAAAGCTTGTGGGGCAGCCTCGACACCCGCGATCGGATCAACCTCGATCTGGCGCTCGCGCTGGCGCCACCGGTTGCGTTGCGCTACGTGCTGGCGCACGAGCTGTGCCATCTGAAAGTGCGCAATCATTCGCCGCGCTTCTGGGCGCAGGTCGAACACCTGTTTCCCGACTGGCGCGAGCAGCGCGACTGGCTGCGTCAGCACGGCGCCATCCTCAAGGCCGAGCTCGACCGCCTGATCGGCGATGTCGCCGACTGAACGACGAGGAGCGGTCGGCGCGACCGGCTGCTGTCAGCGCTTGCGCGGCTGCCGCACGTAGTGCGTGCCTAGCAGCACATCCCACAGCGGTGTGGTGAGGCCGAAGTTGCTGTCGGGGTGGTAATGATGCACGTGATGGTGGGCGGCCCAGCTGCGCAGCAGCGGCTGCCTGAAGCGCACGTGGTGGATGGTGAAGTGGCTCAGTCCGTAGATGATGTAGCCGAACGTCACCGCACCCATCAGCAGCAGCGCGAACCCGGCCGGGAGGATCAGCACGCACAGGCCGGTCAGCATCAGCAGCACCGCACCGGGCAGGAAGAACGGCAGCGAGTCGTAGCCCAGCGGCCGCTCATGGTGCAGCCGGTGGCCTTCGGCAAACAGCGGCACGCGCGTGTGGAACATCCAGCGATGGAAGAAATACTCCACGAAGCTGAAGGCAAACAGCCCCAGCAGCACGGCCAGCGCAGCGGTCAGCGTGCCGCCGGTAAGGCGCCGCCAGCCTTCCCAGGTCAGCAGCACGGCCAGCGCGGAATCCACCACCACCTCGGCCCAGTAATTGGTGCGCGTGGACGACATCCGCACGATGGCATCCAGGATGGCTCGTGCGGGATGTCGCCTCATCGGTCGCTGCATGATTCCATCTTCTTGCCAGGGCGCATGCCGGTCTCCGTATTCCGGTGGGCATTGTCACATGTTGCCGTCGGCAAATCACAACGACAGCGATCCATGGCTGACTCCCAGCTGACCGGTGCCGCTTAGGGACGGCTGCGCCGCCGCCGTGACTGCTGGATCAATGCGACAGCGCGAAGCCGGTGAGAATCTGCGCGGTTTCCTGCGTCCGCTCCAGCATCGGCATGTGGTTGCAGCCGCTGAGCGTGCTGCTGCCGATCGCGCTGGCATGGGTGAGGCCGTTGCGCAGGCTGTCCAGCGCGGAAACGTCGATGATCTTGTCATCGCGGCACCACAGGCCGAGCACCGGCATCGTCAGCTGGCCGAGCCGGTCCTGCAGCGCCAGATACTGTGACGGCTGGCGCAGCTGGTTGAAGATCTGCTCGATGAAGGCCTTGTCACGCTGATTGCGCCGGATCAGCACGTCGACGATGCGGCCGGGCAGATCCAGCGGCTTGGCGAACGCCAGTGCGCTGGCGCGGGCAAAGCCGGCGCGGTCGTGGAACAGGAACGGATCCTCGCCGGCCAGTGCCTCGCGGGCGAACGCGTTCTCCTTGTACTTCAGGCCGAACGAGTCGACCAGCGCCAGTTCGGCGACATGCTCCGGATGCCCGGCCGCATACACGCCGGCGATCGCGCCGCCCAGCGAGTGGCCCACCAGCACGAAGCGCTGCAGCCCCAGCGTCTGCACAAACGCCTGCAGTCGCGCCGCCTGCGCGTCGACGTCGTAGTTGGCGCCGGCCACGCGGGAGGATGCGCCCCAGCCCGGCAGGTCGGGAATGATCAGGTGGAAATGCGGCGTCAGCAGCTTCGCCAGTGGCAGCCACACTTCCTTGCTGTCGGCAAAGCCGTGCAGCAGCACGATGGTCGGACCGTCGCCACCCTCGTAGTAGACCCAGCGGGTGTCGCCCGCCTGCACCGAATGCGTCTCCAGATGCGCGGCCATCGCCTCGCGCGCGAAGTTCGCGCGCAGCAGCCACTGCGGCGCGAACAGGTAGGTGCCGCCGAAGGCAATCACCAGCACGGCGATCAGCCAGGCCAGGAATTTCAGCCGGCGCAGCAGCATGTGCTTCCACAGCGCACGGGCAGGGGGTTGGGCGGCAGGAGGAGTCATGGGCGAATGCTTGAGTGGGCGGAGTGCAGGGACGCTTTATCAGAGGATCGGCGCCGATCCCCTGCCAGCGACGAACAGCAGGCGCATCGGGACGCCCGATCCGCAAGGCGCCGAGTATGCCATCGGCGGGCCGGCGACAGCCGGTTGCCGCCGCCCGCTCGCGTATCGACGAGGGCGAGCGGGCGGCTTCGCACCGGCCGTGTTCCACCGCATCCTCACGCAGGCTTCGCCATGCTCGGGCTTCCCCGTCACGAAGCGAACCGATGCGCGCCCTGCCTGGGCCCCTGCGTCGGTTGCTGTGGTGGTCGGGTGCGCTGTATGTGCTGTATCTGATCGCCGGCAATGTGCTGCTCAACCTGCCGCGCACGGCGGCGGTGGTGAATAGCCGACCGCAGGCGTTCCACGCGCAGTGGGCCTCGGCGTGGACGCTGTGGCCGGGCGATATCCACATGCGCGACCTGCGCCTGCGCGGGCAGGTGCACCGGCTGAGGTGGAGTGCCCGCGGCGCATCGGCCAGCGGCAGCGTTCGCTGGTGGCCGCTGTTGCGGCGCGAGCTGCGCTTCGGCCCGCTTCGCGCCGACGCGGTGATGCTCGATGCGCAGCCCGCGCACAGCGATCTCAAGCCGCCGCCGTTTCAGGCCGATGCCTGGCGCATCACGGTGGAGCGCATCGATACGGCATCGCTGCGGCAGATTCGCGTGGGCGCGCTGGTGCTGGATGGCAAAGGCACGGCGGCGATCGGTTTCGCCCATCAGCTGACCGGCGGCGCCAGCGCGGTGTTCCCGTCGCGGGTGGCGATGTCCGGCGCGCACGTGCTTTATCGGGCGCGCGAGCTGCTGCACGACGCCCGCTTCGAGGTGCAGTTCGCGTTCGATCCGTTTACCTGCGAGCAGCCGCCGGGCTGGCAGAAACTCGAACGGGCGCGCATCCACGTCGTACTGGCAGGCGCCACTCCGGCGATCGCGCTGGGCGCCGACCCGGCGGGCGCGCTGGCGGCCACGCTGTCCACCCGGGGCGGTCACCTGGGCACCGATTTCTTGCTCGACCACGGCACGCTGGCCCCGCGCGGCACACCGACCCAGGCCTATCTGCGCGGCCATGCGCTGAAGCTGGAGCTGCAATCGTCGGCGCAGCTGGTGCGCCTTGGCCACGACGTCATCGCCCATCTGCAGCTTGCCGACGCGATGGTGCCTACAACCGTTACCTGCCGGGCAGCAGCCTGCGCTTCCTGGCCAGCAGCGGACGCATGAGCAGCGGGTTCACGCTCGATGGCAACGGCGACGTCACCGCCGGTCACCTGCAGATAGCCAGCAGCGCGGCGAGGCTGGCGCTGGGTGTGTCGCGCCTCAGCGGCCGGCTCAGCATGGAAACGCGGCTGGCGCGCGCCGCCTCGGCCACGCGTTCGATCTGGACGGCTTCACGCTGGGCCTGGATGGCGTGCGCGGCCGCGCCACGCTGGTGATGAAGGATGTCAGCCTGCTGCTGTCGCTGTTCGCCGACCGCAACACATTGCCGAAATGGATCGCCAATGTGATCAATGACGGCCGCGCCACCGCGCGTGCCGAGGTCGAGGCGCAGCGCGGCGATGTCATCCTCGACCATCTGGTGGCCAGCAACCGCCGCGTCGACCTGTTCGCGCACCTGCGCATCCGCCACGGCAAGCCGAGCGGTGATCTGTATGCGCGCTGGGGCATCCTCGGGCTGGGCGTGGCGCTGGACAACGGCCAGCGCCGGTTCCACCTGCTGCACGCGGCCCGCTGGTATCAGTCGCAGCCGGATCTGCTGCCGCCGCTGGCCGTGCGCTGAGCGTTCAGCCGAACCGATCCGCCAGCTTGTCGGTGGCCTGCACCAGCTGATCCACGATCGCCGGCTCGGTCGCCGCATGCCCGGCCAGCACGATATGCAGCTCGGCCTCGGGC
>JAJXTX010000018.1 GCA_021783385.1 Pseudomonadota bacterium | reverse complement strand
ACTATCTGCAGCGCCCCGAGATGCAGGCGCTGGCCGCTTTCCTGCGTGCGGAAAAACAGGCCGGCAAGCGGATCTATCCGCCCGGCCCGGAGATTTTCGCGGCGTTCGCGCACACCCCGTTCGAGGCAGTACGGGTGGTGATCCTGGGGCAGGATCCTTACCACGGGGCGGGCCAGGCGCACGGCTTGTGCTTCTCGGTGCGCCCGGGCGTGCGGGTGCCGCCGTCGCTGGAAAACATCTTCAGGGAAATCAGCCGCGACCTCGGTCTGCCGCGCCCCGATCACGGCTGCCTCACGCCATGGGCCGAGCGTGGCGTGCTGCTGCTCAACAGCGTGCTGACGGTCGAGGACGGCCGTGCCGGCGCGCATCAGGGCAAGGGCTGGGAGGGCTTCACCGATGCCGCCATCGACGCGCTCAACCGCGAGCGCGAGGGGCTGGTGTTCCTGCTGTGGGGCGCCTATGCCCAACGCAAGGGCCAGTTGATCGACGGCGCGCGCCACAGCGTGCTGAGTTCGGTGCACCCGTCGCCGTTGTCGGCCCATCGAGGCTTTCTCGGCTGCGGCCATTTCTCCGCTGCCAACCGCTATCTGCAGGCGCACGGCAGCACGCCGATCGACTGGTCGTTGCCGCCGCGCGCCGAGTTGCACGGACCTTTCACGCCTGCTTGAGTCGCCTTCTGCAAGCATGCTCCCGCGGTGCATGGCAGGGGTGTATTTCGGTGATCAATATCTGTACGATACGGTGCATTAAGTCGGAGCCGGAACTTGTCCGGCGCTTAGCACTCTCAATACCCGACTGCTAAACTGCGATGCCATTCAGGAGGTTCCAACCATGTCCCAAGCTTTGGTGACCGCCAACTTCCCGCTACCGAGCGTGGTGGGCAGTCTGGATGCCTATATTTCTGCCGTGCACCGTATCCCGGTACTCACCGTGGAGGAGGAGCAGGCGCTCTCGCGCGACTACCTCGAAGAGGCCAACCTTGCCTCGGCCAAGAAGCTGGTGATGTCGCATCTGCGCTTCGTGGTGCACGTGGCGCGCGGCTACAACGGCTACGGCCTGCAGCTGGCCGACCTGATCCAGGAAGGCAACATCGGGCTGATGAAGGCGGTCAAGCGCTTCGACCCGGATCAGGGCGTGCGGCTGGTCAGTTTTGCGGTGCACTGGATCCGCGCCGAGATGCACGAGTTCATCCTGAAAAACTGGCGCATCGTGAAGGTTGCCACCACCAAGGCGCAGCGCAAGCTGTTCTTCAACCTGCGCAAGAGCAAGAAGCGCCTGGGCTGGATGAATGCCGAGGAGGTACGCACGGTGGCGAAGGATCTGGGCGTGCCCGAGGCCACTGTGCGCGAGATGGAATCGCGGCTGTCCGGCCGCGACATCGGCTTCGAGGCGCCGGCTGACGCCGACGACGACGCGAAGCCGGCGCCGGCGGCGTTCCTGATCGACGACGGCGCCGATCCCTACGAGAACGTGTCCGACGCCGACGCTGCCGACAACCAGCTGTCGACCCTGTCCAGCGCGCTGGAGAAGCTGGACGAGCGCTCGCGCAAGATTATCCAGCGCCGCTGGCTGGACGACGACAAGGCCACGCTGCAGGATCTGGCCGACGAGTACGGCGTGTCCGCCGAGCGCATTCGCCAGGTCGAGGCGAACGCCATGAAGAAGATGCGCGGGCTGTTCGCCACCGCCGCCTGAGCGGCACGCCCCGATGCATCACCGCAACGGCCCCGCGAGGGGCCGTTTGCATGTTTGGCTACCCGGCTACCCGGGCGAGCGAGCGCGGTCGCCGCGGATCACTGGCGGCTGACGGCCGCGGGGCGCTCCAGCGCCATGCCCTTGAGCACGTTCAGCGCCTGCGCCAGGGCGTAGTCGCGGGTCGCCAGCTGGCCGTCGGCGGCGGCGCCGTCGTTGCTGCTGGCGGTGCCGGCCTTGGCGTTTTCGTTGGCCAGATGGTGCGGCAGATCCGCTTCGGAGTTGATCAGCGCGGGCGTGCTGTCGCCTTTTTGCACCGTCAGGTCAGCCAGCGCGATGTCCGGCTGGATGCCTTCGGCCTGGATCGAGGTGCCGTTGGGGGTGTAGTAGCGCGCGGTGGTGATCTTCACCGCGTGGTCGGCATCCAGTGGCAGCACGGTCTGCACCACGCCCTTGCCGAACGTGCGCTGGCCCATGGTCAACGCACGGTGGTTGTCCTTCAGCGCGCCGGAGACGATCTCGGCGGCCGAGGCGGTGCCGTTGTTGGTCAGCACGATCATCGGCGCGCCGTTGAGCTGGTCGCCCGGATGCGCGCTGAAGCTCAGGTTGGCGTCCTGCAGACGGCCGCGCGTGGTGACGATGATGCCGGAGTTGAGGAAGTCATCGCTCACCGACACCGCTGCCGTGAGCAGGCCGCCGGGGTTGTTGCGCAGATCCAGCACGGCGCCCTTCTGCGGTCCGTCCCTGGCGATCAGCGCGCCGAGCTTTTTCTGCAGATCGCCGGCAGTGTCGTCCTGGAACTGGCTGATGCGGATATAGGCGTAACCCGGCTCCAGCTCGCGCACCCGCACGCTGCTGACGGTGATGTTCTGCCGCACCAGGTGCAGGTTGATCAGCTTGCTGCTTTTCGCGTGCACGATGGTCAGCTCGATCTTGCTGCCCGGCTTGCCGCGCAGCTGCTGGTACATGCTGTCGACATTCTGCGGATCGACCAGCGTGCCGTTGATCTTGACGATGCTGTCGCCCGGCTTGATCCCGGCGCGCGACGCCGGGGTGTCATCGATCGGCGAGACGATACGCAGGCCGCCGTCCACCTGCAGCACCTCGATGCCGAGGCCACTGTACTGGCCGGTGGTGTCCTCGTTGAGCTGCGCCAGGCCCTTCTTGTCGAGGTATTCGCTGTGCGGGTCGAGTTCGCTCAGCATGCCGGTGATCGCCGCTTTCATCAGCGTCTTGTTGTTGACCTTCTCCACGTAGGCCTGGCGCACCACTTCGTAGACGCGGCTGAAGTTGCGGATATCGTCCAGGTCCACCGGGTCCGCGCCGCTGCTGGCATGCGCCGGCGCACTGCTGCCGGCGGTCGCCGGCAGATCCACCGGCGGCGCGGCCACGCGCGCCGGCGCGGACTGCGCGTGCGCGAACGGCATCGTCAGCAGCAGCGGGGCGGCCAACAGCAGCAGGGTCGGGCCACGGAAGGGAGAACGCATGGGGATCACTCCGTGCAACGGTCAGGCGCTGCGCAGCAACGCAAGGCAAAGGGAAGGGGCAGGCACTGGGACAACCGGACGATGAGCTAATTCAATGGCAGGACCCGACAGGCTGCTAGCCTGCGATGCCCGCGCGGTGGCGTCAACGGCGCTGGCTCAGCCAGCTGCGCGGATCGACCGGCTGGCCATTCTTGCGCAGCTCGAAATACACGCCGGTATTGATCCCGGTGGGTGGGCTGGCGGTGCCGATCGCGGTGCCGGCCTCGACCTGGTCGCCGACGCCGTGCAGCAGGGTTTCGTTGTTGCCGTACATGCTCATCCAGCCGTTGCCGTGGTTGAGGATCAGCAGCATGCCGTAGCCGCGAAGATAGCCGGCGTAGATCACCCGGCCGCGTGCCACCGCGTGCACCGCGCTGCCGCCGCTGGCCTTGATCAGCACGCCGTTGCCGTAGCTGTGGACTACGCCGCTGGCCGGCCACGGCAGATTGCCTCGGATATTGGCGGCGGCGCTGCCGACCTCGATCGGCGGCTGCGGCCGGCCGGGATGCCTCTTTGCCGCCGAAGCGCGTGCCTGCGCCTCGCGCGCCGCCGCGTCGATCGCCTGCTGCAGACGATCGACCAGCTGGTTGAGCGACTGCGCGTTCTGCTTCAGCGCGGCCAGGCGCTGCGCCTGATCCTGGTATTGCGCATCGGTGGCGGCGGCCAGCTTCTGCTGCGCGGCGCGCTGCTGCGCCAGCACGTGCGCCTGCGCCTCGCGCTGGGCGCGGGTGGCCTGCAGCGCCTGCTGCTCGGCGGTGATCGAGCTTTCCAGCTGCTGCAGTCGGGCCAGGTCGCCCATCAGCTGCTGCACGCGGCGCAGGCGATCCTGCTGGAAGTATTTCGAGTAGACCAGCGCGCGCGCGATGCGCGCCACGTCCTCATCGCCCAGCAGCAGGCGCAGGTCCGAGCCGTGGCCCAGCGCGTAGGTGGCGCGCAGCAGGTCGGCGATCGCTGCCTGCTGACGGTCGAGGTTCTGTTTCAGGCTGCTGCGTTGCTGCTGCAGCTGGTCGAGCTGCTGCTGCTTGGCCGCCAGATCGAGCTCGGTCTGATGCAGCGCCTGCGCCGCCGCGGCCAGCGCGATGGCCTGACGGGCCAGCGCGGCATTGACGCTGTCGCGCCGCGCGGCGGTGTCGGCCTGCTGTCTGGCCAGCGCCGCCATCTTGCTGCGCACCTCGGCCAGCTTCTGCCGGGCCGCCGCCTGTTCGCTGGCGCTTTTGCCGTCCTGAGCGGCGTGCAGCGGCGGTGCAAGGCAGGCACAGCCCGCGAGGAGGGCCGCCAGCAGGTAGCGGGGCGGGCGGCGGGCGAGGCTGGCGGAATCGGGCATCGGCCGATTATCACCGAGCCGGGCAGAGGTAGCGAGCCGCCGCTGCCGGTCAGCGCGCCGGGCACGGCGCGGCGCACGTATCGCCATATAGCCGTCCAAATGTTTTGACGCGCCGCACCAAGTGTGCTTTAGTCGACGCTCACCCTTCGTGCAGCGACGGCGCCCATGGCACCGACGATCCGGCACGCTCGGCCTTTTCATCCGCCGGGAGGCACCATGGCGCAGCCAGTCACCAGCACGTTGTACGACCCCGCTTTTGAACACGACAGCTGCGGCTTCGGCCTGGTCGCGCAGATCGACGGCCGCGCCAGCGCCGCGCTGGTCGACACCGCGTTTTCGGCGCTGGCGAAACTCTCGCATCGCGGCGCGGTGAATGCCGACGGCATCAGCGGCGACGGCTGCGGCGTGCTGATCCATCACCCCGGCGCGTGGTTGCGCGCGCTGGCCGCCGAGGCCGGCATCGCGCCGGCGGCACGTTTCGCCGCCGGGCTGGTGTTTCTCGATCCGGCCGGCGGCGACGCTGCGGTCGCGGTGCTGGAACGCGAACTGGCCGCGGCCGGCCTGCCCGTGGCCGGCTGGCGCGAGGTGGCGGTGGAGCGCGTGGCCTGCGGCCCGATTGCGGCGGCGTCCTGCCCGCGCGTGCGCCAGGTGTTCGTCGATGCACCCGCAGGCATGCACGAGGACGCGTTCGAGCGCGCGCTGTTCCGTGCGCGCCGGCGGGCCGAAACCGCGCTGGTGGCCGATGCGCAGTTCTACGTGGTGACGCTGTCGGCGCAGGTGATCGGCTACAAGGCGATGGCCGCGCCGGGCCGGCTGCGCGACGTTTACGCGGACCTGCGCCACCCTGCGCTGGTCAGCGACGCGGTGGTGTTCCATCAGCGCTTCTCCACCAACACCACGCCGCAGTGGCGGCTGGCGCAGCCGTTCCGCCTGCTGGCGCACAACGGCGAGATCAACACCATCCGCGCCAACCGGCGCTGGATGCAGTCGCGCGAATCGATCCTGCGCTCGCCGCTGCTGGACCTGTCAGACATCGGCCCGCTGGTGCGCCAGACCGGCTCCGATTCCGAGAGCCTGGACAACGCGCTGGAGGTGCTGCTGGCCGGCGGCCTCGACCTGCTGGCCGCGATGCGCGTGCTGGTGCCGCCGGCGTTTGCCGCGCGCGAGGGCATCGACGAGGATCTGGCCGCGTTCTACGAGTACTACGCGCTGCACAGCGAGCCGTGGGACGGCCCTGCCGGCCTGGTGATGTGCGATGGCCGCTACGCCGCCTGCACGCTGGACCGCAACGGCCTGCGCCCGGCGCGCTGGGCGCTGTCGGACGACAACCATCTGATCGTCGCCTCCGAGGCGGGGCTGTGGGACGTGCCCTCGGCGCACGTGGTGGCCAAGGGCCGGCTGGCGCCGGGCGAGATGATCGCGGTCGACTTCGCCCGGCGCCGCCTGCTGCGCGACGCCGACATCGACGACATCAACCGCAGGCGCGCGCCGTTCCGCGACTGGCTGCGCGCCGGCGTCAGCTATCTGGAATCGGACCTGATCGATCCCACGCTGGCGGCCGAGCCGCTGCCGGCCGACGAACTGCACCGCTACCAGAAGCTCTACGGGCTGACCCGCGAGGAGCGCGAGTCGGTGCTCAAGGCGCTGGCCGATCTCGAGATGGAGGCGACCGGCTCGATGGGCGACGACACCCCGATCGCGGCGATGTCGCGCCAGGTGCGGCCGCTGTTCGACCGCTTCCGCCAGGCCTTCGCCCAGGTCACCAATCCGCCGATCGATCCGCTGCGCGAAAAGCTGGTGATGTCGCTGGTGACGCAGATCGGCCCGGAAGGCAATGTGCTGGAGCTGAAGGCGGAGAACGCGAAGCAGACCCTGATCAACTCGCCGATCCTGTCGCAGCGCAAGTTGCGCCAGCTGCTGGCGCTGCCACAGTTCGTCGACACGCCGCGCTTCGACCTGATGCATTCCCACGACGAGGGGCTGGAGGCTGCGTTGCAGCGCCTGTGCCGCGACGTTGCGCAATCGGTGCGCGACGGCCACGCGCTGGTGTTCCTGAGCGACCGCTACCCGCAGCGCGACGTGCTGCCGATCCACGCGCTGCTGGCCGTCGGCGCGGTGCATGCGCACCTGATCGACGCCGGCCTGCGCTGCCAGTGCAACATCATCGTGGAGACCGCCACGCCGCGCGATCCGCACCAGTTCGCGTGCCTGATCGGCTTCGGCGCCACCGCGATCTATCCGTGGCTGGCCTACCAGAGCCTGTTCGAGCTGGGCCGCGAGGGCCACATCGCCAGCGACCGCGCCGAGGTGGGCCGCAGCTACCGGCGTGGCATCCGCAAGGGCCTGCTGAAGATCCTGTCGAAGATGGGCATCTCCACCGTGGCCGGCTACCGCGGCGCGCAGCTGTTCGAGATCGTGGGCCTGTCGAAGGAAGTGGTGGAGCTGTGCTTTCCCGGCACGCCCTCGCGCATCGGTGGCGCCGGCTTCGCGGACCTCGAATACGACCAGCGCCTGCTCGCCGCCGAGGCATGGGACGAGGCGCTGCCGCTGCGCGCCGGCGGCCTGTACAAGGTCATGCACGGCGGCGAGTACCACATGTACAACCCGGACGTGATCGGCACGCTGCAGACCGCCGTGCGCACCGGCGATCCGCGCGACTACCGCGCCTACGCCGACGCCGTCGACCATCGCCCGCCATCGGCGCTGCGTGACCTGCTCGGCGCGCAGCCGCTGGGCGCGCCGATCGCGCTGGATGAGGTCGAGCCGGTCGAGGTGATCCTCAAGCGCTTCGATTCGGCCGGCATGTCGCTCGGCGCGCTGTCGCCGGAGGCGCACGAGGCGCTGGCGATTGCGATGAACCGGCTCGGCGCGCGCAGCAATTCCGGCGAAGGCGGCGAGGACCCGGCGCGCTACGGCACCGAGAAGATGTCCAAGATCAAGCAGGTCGCCTCCGGCCGCTTCGGCGTCACTCCGACCTACCTGGTCAATGCCGAGGTGCTGCAGATCAAGATCGCCCAGGGCGCCAAGCCCGGCGAGGGTGGCCAGCTGCCCGGGCACAAGGTCGACGCCACCATCGCGCGGCTGCGCTACGCCAAGCCCGGCATCGGCCTGATCTCGCCGCCGCCGCATCACGACATCTATTCGATCGAGGATCTGGCCCAGCTGATCCACGACCTGAAGGAGGTCAACCCGACCGCGCTGATCTCGGTGAAGCTGGTTTCGCACGCCGGCGTGGGCACGGTGGCGGCCGGCGTGGTCAAGGCCGGCGCGGATCTGATCACCGTCAGCGGCCACGACGGTGGCACCGGCGCCAGCCCGCTCAGCTCGATCAAGTACGCCGGCACGCCGTGGGAGCTTGGCCTGGCCGAGACCCAGCAGACGCTGCGCCGCAACGACCTGCGCGGCCGCGTGCGACTGCAGACCGACGGCGGCCTGAAGACCGGGCTGGACGTGATCAAGGCGGCCATGCTCGGCGCCGAAAGCTTCGGCTTCGGCACCGGCCCGATGGTGGCGCTGGGCTGCAAGTACCTGCGCATCTGCCACCTCAACAACTGCGCCACCGGCGTGGCCACCCAGCATCCGGTGCTGCGCAAGCAGCACTTCATCGGGCTGCCGGAGATGGTGATGAACTATTTCCGCTTCGTCGCCGAGGACGTGCGCGCGCACCTGGCGCGGCTGGGCGTGCGCAGCCTGGGTGAGATCGTGGGGCGCACCGATCTGCTGCGCCAGCTCGAAGGCACCACGCCGGTGCAGCACCGGCTCGACCTCGGCGCGCTGATTGGCGGCCAGGGCCTCGGCGCCGAGGTCGATGCGGCCTGCACGCTGGCGCGCAATCCGATGCGCGACCCCGCCGCGCTGGCCTCGCGCATCAGCGCGGATGCCGACGAGGCGGTGACGCGCGCGCTCGGCGGTAGCTTTGCCTACGCCATCGCCAACACCGACCGCGCGATCGGTGCGCGGCTGTCCGGTGACGTGGCGCGCCTGCACGGCGACCACGGCATGGACGCGTCGCCGATCATCCTCAAGCTCACCGGCGCTGCCGGCCAGAGCCTGGGCGCATGGAACGCCGGCGGCGTGCATATCGACCTCACCGGCGAGGCCAACGACGGCGTCGGCAAGGGCATGGCCGGCGGCCGCATCGTGGTGCGCCCGCCGGCGGATTCCCCGTTCGCCAGCCAGGACGCCTCGATCATCGGCAACACCTGCCTGTACGGCGCCACCGACGGTGAGCTGTTCGCCGCCGGGCGCGCCGGCGAGCGCTTCGCCGTGCGCAACTCCGGCGCACTGGCGGTGGTCGAGGGTGCCGGCGACCACTGCTGCGAATACATGACCGGCGGCGTGGTTGCCGTGCTGGGCAAGGTCGGGCTCAACTTCGGCGCCGGCATGACCGGCGGCTTCGCCTACGTGCTGGATCTGGAGCGCGACTTCGTCGACTGCTACAACCACGAGCTGGTGGACATCCTGCGCATCTCGCCGGAGGGCATGGAGAACTACATGCAGCACCTGCGCCAGCTGGTGACGCGCCACGTCGAATACACCGGCAGCGCGTGGGGCAGGCAGATCCTGCGCGACTTCCGCGGCCTGCAGTACAAGTTCTGGCTGGTCAAGCCGAAGGCCGCCAGCCTGGCGGCGCTGGCCGAAGAGCTGCGGAGCGCGGCATGACCCGCTGCAGTCAAGTAACGCGCTTCTGGCGTTCGCCTCCTCTCCCCGCCGGAGAGAGGATTGAGGTGAGGGGCGGGTCATTCCGGATGCCCGGAATGTTCCCCTCTCCCCCGCGGGGAGAGGGCAGGGTGAGGGGCGGGTGCTCGCCTCGAATTTTCATCTTGTCGAACTCGATTGGAAGCAAGAGCAGTTCCGACCGCCTTGCGGCGGCCGGGTTACTTTCTCTTGTGCGGCCACGCCCGTGCCTGGAGCACGGGCGAACAGCGCAGCTGGCCCGAAGGGCGCAGGGCAGGACGCCCGGAGTAAAGAGAAGTAGCCAAGAGAAAAGACACCCCGCGCCGGCGCGCGGCGGGTGTTGCGCCCGCCGCGTCCCCTGCGGTGCTCGCCGGCAGCAGGCCGCCAGACAACTCGGCCATCCATGGCCTCGAACAGTCTGGCTTTCCCCTGCCGCCGGCTCCGCTCCTCGGCGCCGTCGAGGGGCACAAGATCAAAAGCAAGATCAGCATCAACATCTGCAGCAAAGCATGACTCGCTGCTCGCCTTTGGCTGGTGAGCCGCCGCGCAGATGCGTCATCTCCCCCGTTCGTCCTGAGCGTAGCGAAGCGCAGTCGAAGGACACCTGTCCGCACGCCTTGCGCGCTGCACCCATGTTCACCCGCGATCGCGTTCACCGAGTCACGCCATGACCGACAAGACCTTCCAGTTTCTCAACGTGCCGCGACAGCCGCCGCGCACGGTGCCGGTCGAAATTCGCGTACTTGGCTACGGCGAGATCTCCGGCGACTTCGCTGCGACCCAGGCGGCCACCCAGGCGGAGCGCTGCATCGACTGCGGCAACCCGTACTGCGAGTGGGAGTGCCCGGTGCACAACTACATTCCGAACTGGCTCAAGCTGGTGCAGGAAGGCCGCCTGTTCGAGGCCGCCACGCTGATGCACGAAACCAATCCGCTGCCGGAAATCTGCGGCCGCGTGTGTCCGCAGGACCGCCTGTGCGAGGGCGCCTGCACGCTGGAGCAGGGCGATTTCGGCGCGGTGACGATCGGCAGCATCGAGCGCTCGATCACCGACGAGGCGCTGCGCCAAGGCTGGCGGCCGGATCTTTCCGGCGTCATCGAAACCGGTCGCCGCGTCGCCGTGATCGGCGCCGGGCCGGCCGGGCTGGCCTGCGCGGATCGGCTGCGTCATGCCGGCATCGCGGTGGAGGTGTTCGACCGCCAGCGCGAGATCGGCGGCCTGCTCACCTTCGGCATCCCGCCGTTCAAGCTGGACAAGAGCGTGGTGCGCACGCGCCGCGACGTCCTCGAGGGGATGGGTGTCAGCTTCCGCCTCGGCGTGGAGATCGGCCGCGACATCGCGTTCGACGAGCTGCTGGACCGCTACGATGCGGTGTTTGTCGGCACCGGCGCCTACACCTTCGTGGATGGACGTCTGGACGGCCGTGAGCTGGAGGGCGTGCACGATGCGCTGCCGTTCCTGATCGCCAACGTCGACCGTCTGATCGATGATGCGCCGCTACCGGCGGCGCTCGACCTGGCCGGCAAGCACGTGGTGGTGCTGGGCGGTGGCGACACCGGCATGGACTGCAACCGCACCGCAATCCGCCTCGGCGCCGCCTCGGTCACCTGCGTCTACCGCCGCGACGAGGCGAACATGCCCGGCTCCCGCCGCGAAGTGGGCTACAGCCGCGAGGAAGGCGTGACCTTCCTGTTCCAGCGCCAGCCGCTGGCGATCCTGGGGGACGACCGCGGCCGCGTCCGCGCGGTGCGCGTGGTCACCACCGAACTGGTCGATGACGGTGACGGTCGGCCGCGCCCGCAGAACCTGGCGGGCAGTGAAACCGAGCTGCGCGCCGACGTGGTGATCCAGGCCTTCGGCTTCCGCCCCAGCCCGCCCGAATGGCTGCGTGGGCACGACGTGGCGCTGCATCCCTCCGGCCGCATCATCACCGGCGCCGCCGGCGCGCTGCCGCTGCAGACCAGCCACCCGCGCATCTTCGCCGGCGGCGACAACGTGCGCGGCGCCGACCTGGTAGTGCGTGCCGTGCATGACGGCCGCGAGGCGGCCGCCTCGATCGCGAGGATGTTGCAGCAGGAACTGACCTGGCGCGCTGCCGCGCGGACGGAAGACGTCGGGTAAACAGCCGGGGGTTTCGCATCTGCCATGCGTGCGCCTCCAGCGTGCGCCCGTGATCCTCGCGCCAAGCGTGGCAGCGACTACCTGCGGCCGGCAGTGGGGCTGGCCACGGCCACCCCTGTTTTTCGATGGGCCAGGCGGATGCGCGAGGTGATCAACCTCACTCGCGCGATCAAGTCGGTCAGCATGAGCATGCGCAGGGTCACCAGGAATCAGGATTCCTGCTTGAACGACGGTAAATTGTGCTACCTGACACGATGCAACATCAGCAAAAATGGACGATGCCGGTCCGCGACTGGAAGGCTGGCTTGCACCACTTTACGATTCGTTTCGAGGCGACGACTCCGTAAGCTGCGGACCAGAATCCCGCTTGCACAAAATCCTGCAAACCCCCGAAGTCACTTGCCCCTATTGCATCAGCCAGCGCCCCACGCATCCAGGACTTGTCACGTCATGAAGGGAACCCCGTCCCGCCCAACGATCCATGCAGCGGCAGGCGGCTTGTCCCCCACGGCGACCCGTCTGCTTAACGCGGCAGCCAAGGCACTGGGTCACATGCAGCTTGATGACGCCGAACGTGCACTTTTCGGCGTCTTGGCGCTGGCGCCGGATTGTGCGGAAGCAAACCGGCTGATGGGTGTGGTTTCCCAGATGCGCGGCGACAATGCGAAGGCGGTCGACTTCCTGCAGCATGCGCTTGCCGCCAACCCGGACGACGCCACCACGCATATGAACCTCGGCACCGCGCTGTTCGAGGCCGGCGCAATCGAGGCCGCCCTGGCCAACCTGCGCCGAGCCTGCGAGCTGGCTCCCCGGGTGGCCTCCGGCTGGTACAACCTGGGCAAGGCGTTGAAGCTGCAATTCCAGTATGAAGATGCCTGCGATGCACTGCGACAGGCCCTGAAACTTGACCCCAACCATGTCCTGTCGTTGCTCAGCCTGGCGGACGCCCAGACCGGGCTGGGCGATATTGCCAACGCGACGCACAACTATCGCGAGGTGCTGCGGCGCCAGCCTGAGCAGGCACAGGCCTGGTTCTCGCTGTCCAATCTGAAAACCGAACCATTTACTGCGTCCGACGCGGCCCGGCTCCAGCGTGCGTTCCGCCAGTCCGGTGCCCCGGCTGATGCCCGAATCATGCTCGGCTTCGCGTTGGCCAAGGCGCTGGAGGATCAAGGCGATTACCCATCGGCCTTTGATGTCCTGCAGCAGGCCAACGCGTTGAAGCGCCGAACCCTGCGTTGGGATGCGGACGCCGAGCATGCCCGCGTGGATGCCATCATGCAGGCCTTTTCCAAGCCGATGCCCACCGCGCCGGATGCCACGCTGGGCAGCGAGGTGATCTTCATCGTGAGTCTGCCGCGTTCCGGCTCCACCTTGACCGAGCAGATCATCGCCTCGCATCCGGAAGTCGCGGGCGCCAACGAAATCACCGACCTGCCGCAGGTGCTCGAGGACGAATCGAAACGGCGTGGCCAGCCTTTTCCGCAGTGGACCAACAGCGCCACGGTGGAAGACTGGGCGCGTCTTGGTCGCGACTATCTCGCACGCACCGAGCGCTGGCGCAGCGAACATCCCCGTTTCACCGACAAGAACCTGGTCACCTGGCAGCTGGTCGGTGCGATCATGGCGATGCTGCCGGGCGCGCGGGTGATCAACTGCCATCGTGATGCGCTGGAAACCTGCTTCGCCTGTTATCGCCAACTGTTCAGCAGCGGCGCGCATTTCAGCTACGACCTCGCCGAAATGGCTTCCCATTACGGCGAGTACGCGCGGCTGAGCCATCACTGGCAGATGCTGTACCCGCAACGTATTCTTGATCACTCACACGAATCGCTGCTGGCTGACCCCGAAACCCGGATCCGCCGCTTGCTGGATTTTTGCGGACTCACCTTCGATGCGGCCTGCCTTGCGCCGCACCTTTCCACTCGCACGGTACGCAGTACCGCCAGTGCCGCCCAGGTGCGCCAGCCGCTGCGCGCAAATACCTTGAACAGTGACCGTTACGGCGAACAGCTGGCGCCACTGCAAGCCCGGCTGCGCGACGCCGGCCTGCTGTGAAACGACCCAGGCCAATGGCAAGCGTCCGGTCCCCTCATCGGTTGTTGAAGTTATAGGGCAGAATCCTGTGACGTTGACGCCCCTGATAACGCCGAGGCCAGCCCCTGCAGTTGCGTGGCATACGGTTCCCACTCGCGGAAAGATCGTGTGTGGATCGGTTCTCGTACCTGTGGTGCACTGAATGTCGCCACCGGCGTGGCGTTGCGGGTGAGATCCGCGCAGCCCGGCTCGTAGGCGAGATCGCAGAAGGCCAGGATATCGCGCACTGTCGCCTCCGGGTCCTGCACCAACCGCGCGTAATCCACGTCGAGGATCACTCCCGGCAGCGCCCGCTGCCAGTGCGTCAGCACGCGTTGATAAAGCATGAAATGTGCGGCTAGCGTGTCGAGGTCATAGGCATACGCAAACTCCGGCGCCACGCCGAAGCAGGCGCGCCAGTTGGAGAAACACACGTCCATGGGATCACGCACCACGCGCACGATGCGTGCGTCAGGCAGCGCGCGGTGAATCAGGCCCGCCAGCATCCAGTTGCGGGGAAGCTTGTCCACGTAGAACGCCTTGCCACGCGCACGCCAACGGGTCTGCGCGAGGTACCTGCGGCCAACCCCGGCCCAGTCCACCTGCGGCAACCGCGCGACCGTGGTTTCGTCCAGCATCACGGGGGCGACGTGATCGGTCGCAAAGGCCAGTGCACGTGGAAAGTCACCCAACTCACCGGCGGATTCAACCCGTGAGTGGTTGCACAACATGCGTTCCAGCACGGTGGTTCCCGAGCGCGGCATGCCGATCACGAATATCGGTTGCGGGCCATCGTCAATACGCGCCGATTGCTGGCGCAGGAACTCCGGCGTGCAGACTTCGATCAGGCGCTCGAACAGTGCTGACTCACGCGCAGAATCGTGGGGCAACTGCGCGTGCAGCAGCGCATTGCCCCTTGCCAGGGCCTGCCACGCCTCATCGTGGCGCTGCAGGTCCTCCAGTTCCTTGTAGCGTGCGAATTCCAGCGAAGCGTGGTCTTCGCCGCCGGGCGCGACGTTGGCGAGAGCCCGCGTGATCGCCTGCAAATGATTGCTTGCCGGCGTCTGTGTGCGTGCCCTTGCCAAATGCAGATAGCCCTGGCCCAGCGGCGGTTCGATTGCGACACACCGTTCCAGCTCGGCTTCTGCCTCGCTCAGGCGACCATTGAACAGCAGCTGGATCGCCCGTGAGAAAAGAAAAACTCGCCCGTGCGCGCCTGCCTCACGCGCCCGCTCGATCAATCCGAGCGCGGCGTGATGTTCGCCCAGCGTCTGCAGCTGCGTGGCTGCTCGCAGCAATACGTGCACCGACGCGCTCGTCGTGATCGCTGGATGGTCAAGCAATCGTCGGGCGACAACGATCTCGCCCACCCGGATCAGCGCGGCAATCAGATCACCCAACACACCGGGATCGCCGGGAGGATGGCGCGCCGATTCCAGCACATGACGCGCGGCGGCTTGCAGGCGGTCGTCGTCGGCGAGCAGCCCGCCCAGCATCAGATGCGCGGCGCCTGAGGTGGGATGGCGCGCAAGAATGGACTCCAGCTCCGCCCGGGCGGGGGCTCGCTGGTGCATGGCCAGGTAGCGATAGACGCGGGCCCAGCGTTTGTCGGTGGACTCAATCACCGCGGGTACGCTACCAACAAACAGCGGGCTGAACACCGCAAATCCCTTCGGTTCGCCTCAGCCATGGCGTCGCGTGTCGTGGCCATACATACCCCTACGTAATCCGGCGGACACGCCGCGCGGCTGCGCAGCGCTCCATTCCGTGTTGAAACCGACTCACGGCCAGCTGCACACAAAACTTGCACAAGCCCGCTCGCATGGCGCATGCGCGATGGTGCCACCGCGTCAGAAGCGTTGCTCGGCAGTACTTTTTGTCGTCTGCGCCTCGCAAGCAAAAGGGCCGCCGGATGACGGCGACCCTTCGGATTGCTTCAGGAGACAGCCGTGCATCCCCATTTCCGGGATGCACGCGTCTGTCGCGTTTTCACCAGTCGTAGGTCACGCCAAGTTGTACATAGCGCGGCGCTTCGGTGAATTCCGGCCGGCCATAGCTCGGATAAGAGTAGGTGGTCGTGGCTGGCGTGGCTCCCGGCAGGTACTGACCAAAGTACGGGTAGTACTGAGTCACCTTCTGCTCGTTCAGCACATTGTGGACCTGTAGCTGGAACGCCAGCTTCTTCTGCGCCCACAGCGGCCGGTACTCCAGGCTGAGATCGAGCTGATGGATCCACGGCGTGTAGCCTGTCGAACCGCTCGGCGCCGGCTTGCCGTTGCACCAGTGAGTGAAGGAGCCGTAACCGAGGCCGGGGTTGGTCTGGTTGGGACCAAAATAACCCAGGCAGCTCTTGGGCGTACCCGAGGCCACGGTCACGATGGCGCTGGCCAGCCACTCCGGCGCGATCTGGTACGAACCGAAGGCCTTGAACACATGCTGGCGGCTGTTGGCCTGCACGCCGTTGGCGTACTGCATCAGCTGACCGTAATCCCACTGCGTGGTGATCGAGCCCGAGGAACCGCCCTGGCCGATGTTCGACTGCACGGGTCCTTCCGTGCTGCCGTAGCTCTTGGAGAACACGTAGTCGAGCTTGCCGTACCATTTGCCGTCCCACACGTGCTCCAGGAAGGCCTCAAGCGCGTAGTACTTGCGGGTAGCCTTCGGGAAGCCGAACTGCGCCGGTGATACGGTGTAGTGATAATAGCCGCCGGCGGGGTTCACGACGCTGAAGTTGTTCGTCGAGCCCGGGTTGATCAGCACGCTGCCCTGGATGTTGTAGGCAGCCGGGTTGCCCTCGCAGTCGGCAAGCGCATTCGGATTGGTTGCCGAGATGCTCGGATTCTGTGCGATCAGCTGTTCGCACTGCGGGATGGGATCGCCGACATCATCAATGATCCGGCCCAGCCTGCTGTAGGTGCCCTGCACGCCATACACCCAGGACTTGGCAAACTCCTGCTGCATGCCCAGCACAAACTGATCCTGGTACTCGGCCTTGATGTTGGTGGAGTGGACAGTGTACGGATTGAGTGCCTGCCCGTATTCATTGTTCAGCGAGACCGGCACCCCGGGACCTGACGTCTGCCCCTTCGAGTTGATGGGAGTCAGGCCGGTCGGATAACCGGTTGCGGGGTCAATGCCCGAGTAGGTGTAGTACTGGTTGGTGAAGGTGGACGCGGAGGCCTCGCGCACCGCCACGCCGGTGGGCAGTGCCAGGTAATAACGTCCGACATTGCCGAACACCTTCAGGCTGGAATCGCCGAACACATCCCAACTGAAGCCCAGACGCGGCGCCAGCTGACCGCTGTGCTCGCGGATGTAGGGCACGCCCTTCGCGTTGAGGTTGGTGAACTGATCGTTGCGCAGGCCCAGCTTCAGCAGCAGGTTGTCGGTGACCTGCCAGTTGTCCTGGATAAACTGGGCGCGCTGTCTCACCGAGACCGCTGCGGCGGTAAAGAATCTGTATTGGCTGACATAGTAGCCGCCCCCGCCATTCGGATAGGCGGCTGTCGCATCGACCCACGGCGCATTGTTCGGGTTCGTGCCAACAATATAGTTGGTGGGGATGCCGTTGCCATACGACCATGCATAACCCGGACCGGTGGTAATGCTGCCGTCGCCCTTGTCATAGGTATTCTGGTTATCAATACCGAACTGCAGGTCGTGCGCCCCAAGCTTCCAGTCAAAGTCGAGCCGCAGGTTGTTATTGCCGCCCGTATGATTCGAATTAGGGAGCTGGGCGAACTGGTTGGCATTTTGGATGCCATTGGCGTTGCCACCGTTCAGCGCCGGGTTTTGCTGGTTCGGATTGATGATGTTTGCAAGCGGCGAGGCTCCGTCGCCCGGGGGAGCGGTGTAATACGTATCGCTCATCTTGCCGTACAGCGCATTGAACGTCAGGTTGTCGGTAATGTACGAGGTGTACTTCGCGATCCAGATGCCGAACGAGTTCTTGCCCTGCGGCGCCAGCGTGCTGAAGCCTCCCGTGGTATTGGTGGTGTTGTCGTAATTGTAGAACGCGCCCTGGTACTGCTGCGAGGTGCGGATGCCGGTCAGGGACAGGGTGTTGTTGTCGTTGATGTTCCAGTCAATCTTGCCATAGAACTTGGGCAGGTGAGTCGTCTCGTTCCTGATCTTGCCTGCACCGACGGTACCGTTGGTGACCTGATACTGCTTGTCGCCCTCTGCCGACAGGAAGAAGAACAGCTTGTCCTTGATCAGGGGGCCACCGACATAGGCGTCGTAGACAGTCTCCCAATTGGAGTTGGGCTGCCGGTTTTCATACATCTTTCCGACATTGCCGGTCGCGCTCGACAATGGATTGTTGTAGTGGTAATTGACAAAGCTGCCCTGGGCGAAATCGGGTCGCCACAGCGCCTGCGCGCCGAAATGCCACTCGTTGGTGCCGCTCTTGCCGATCTGGCTGATCACGCCGCCGGCCGAACGACCGTAGGCCGCCCCGTAGCCGCTGGTGATGGTTTGCTGTTGTTCGATGGAACCGTAGGGCAGGGTGATGCCGCCCTCGTTGTAGAGCGGGTCGGACGTGTTGTAACCGTTGATGTAGTAGGCGTTCTCAGCGATCGACGCACCGCCAAACGAAACCAGCGGCGCACCCGTGGGACCCGTGCCAAGCGCACCTGCGCCGTAGACCGTGCCGGGTGCGAGCAGGGCGATCGACTCACCGGAGCGGCCAAGCGGAAGATGTGACAGCTGCTGAGCAGTGATGATCAGACTTTGGCGGGTTGAGGACACATCAACAGGAGGCACGCTGCTGGCCGTGACCGTTATGGTCGACAGCGTCTGCGGGTTCGCCTTGCCGCCCGCCGCAGCGAAGTTGACCGCTGTGCCACTCGACACGTTCGGCGTGACGTTGGACCTCGACTGAATCGCTTTGCCATTCTGCAGCAGTGTGACGGTGTAGGTGCCGACGGGCAGGGTGACCGAGTAGCGACCTGACTGATCCACCGGTACGGTGCGGTTGAAACCCGAACCACCCGTGATCTGAATTGTCTCGCCGCTCACTGCCGGAGCCTGGCCGAAAATCGTGCCCGTTGTCGACTGGGCAATGGCTTGGCCGCCGGTCATGGCAAGGGCGGCGGTGATCGCCACCGTCATGGCAGTGCGGCGCACCGGCCTCACGGCGGTAAAAGTATGATTCTTCATTGACATAGCGACTCCCCAGTACGATATATATGGTGAATGTTGTTTTGAAGTTGAACTACAAAATCATCCCTACTCAACGCCCATTGAAATGAATACATGAACAACTCTTGTCAGCAAAAGTAATCACGTCCACTCAGCTACCCTTTCTGGAATCAGCAGATCTCCCATTCCCTGCCTGCGCCATCACCCAGTGTCGTCATGCAGTCGGAGACGCCGCCGGGCGCTGCCGTCAGTCCGTGTCGATGTAACAAAATCAGCAACATCAGACCTCCCGACAAAACGCCCCGATCGCCTTGGTGTGCCTTAACCACGGTGGGTTGATTACCTTGGTTTGGCGCAGCTTGAACCCAACCATACGTTGTTATCGTTGCGTTACGCAACCGTCACGTACGCGTTGCAAGTTATTCCGGAAACAGGGAAATATTGTACGACCGGCCTTCACCGCAATTACGTACGACAACGCATGTAATTACGTCATCGGCCAAGCTCGTACTTCATGATTTGAGTGTATTACTTGGGTTGATACTGCCCGGCAACCCAGCCTGCGCAGGCGATTGCGGCTACGTCAGATCGAATGACAGTCATGCTGTCGTAAGATCCTGCTGCCTATGGCGAGCCTTGCGCCGATGAGCGTGAACGCCCGCACTCATAGGAATGCCGTTTTTGCGCCGACGGCGGGCGCTGGCCGCCGCCCCCGATGTCGTCGACAATGCGGGCATGCCTGCCTCTCCCGCCGCGTCGACGCGCCCATGCTGAACCGGCTGTGGTTCGGTTTCTTTCTGGTGGCGGCGGTGGCGGCGCTGGCGCGCTGGCTGATCGGTGGCGACGAGACGGTGTTCGCGGCGGTGGTGGCGTCGCTGTTCACGATGGCCGAACTGTCGGTGCAGGTGATGCTGCTGCTGTTCGGCACGCTGACCCTGTGGCTGGGTTTCCTGCGCATCGCGGAGCAGGCCGGCCTCGTGGATCGGCTGGCGCGCGTGCTCGGGCCGCTGTTTGCGCGGCTGATGCCGGGGGTGCCGCGCGGGCATCCGGCGATCGGCCTGATCACGCTGAACTTCGCCGCCAACGCGCTCGGGCTGGACAACGCGGCCACCCCGATCGGCCTGCGCGCGATGCGCGAGCTGCAGACGCTGAACCCGTCGGCCGACACCGCCAGCAACGCGCAGATCCTGTTCCTGGTGCTCAACGCCTCGTCGCTGACGCTGCTGCCGGTGACCGTGTTCGTGTACCGCGCACAGGCCGGCGCGCACGATCCCACGCTGGTGTTCCTGCCGATCCTGCTGGCGCACTTCGCCGCCAACCTCACCGGCCTGCTGTCGGTGGCCTGGATGCAGCGGCTGCGTCTGCGCGATCCGGTCGTGCTGGCGTGGCTGGGCGGCGGCGGCCTCCTGCTGGCCGGCTTCATCGCGCTGCTGAGCTCGCTCACGGCGGCGGCGCTGGCCTCGCTGTCCGGGCTGCTCGGCAACCTGATGCTGTTCGGCGTGATCATCGCGTTCCTGTGCGCGGGGGCGTGGCGGCGGGTGCCGCTGTTCGAGACGTTCGTGGACGGTGCCAAACAGGGTTTCGAGGTGGCGAAGGACCTGCTGCCGTACCTGATCGCGATGCTGTGCGCGGTCGGCGTGCTGCGCGCTTCGGGGGCGCTGGATTTCGCGCTGGCCGGGATCCGCTGGCTGGTGCTGCATGCGGGCCTTGATGACCGCTTCGTGGATGCGCTGCCGACCGCGCTGGTCAAGCCGTTCTCCGGCAGCGCCGCGCGCGCGATGCTGATCGAGACGATCCACCACTATGGCGTGGACAGCTTTCCCGCGCGGCTTGCCGCCACCATCCAGGGCAGTACCGAGACCACCTTCTATGTGGTGGCGGTGTACTTCGGCGCGGTCGGCATCAAGCGCGTGCGGCATACCATCGGCTGCGCGCTGCTGGCCGACCTGGCCGGCGTGCTGGCGTCGATCGGCGTGTGCTACTGGTTTTTCGGATGAGCGCGGTGGCGCACGAGGATGCCATCCGATGTGCCTGATCGCCTTCGCCTGGCAGGCGCATCCGCGCTGGCGACTGCTGCTGGTGGGCAATCGCGATGAGTTCCATGCGCGGCCCAGTGCGGCGCTGGCGCGCTGGGAGGACATGCCGATCATCGGTGGTCGCGACCTGCAGGCCGGCGGCACCTGGCTGGGGGTGACCGACGCGGGGCGCTGCTGCGTGGTGACCAACGTGCGCGATCCGCGCGATCCGCAGCTCGGCGTCTCGCGCGGCATGCTGGCGACCGATTTCCTGGCCGGCCATGCGGATGCTGCGACGCATGCCCCGCAGCTGCTGCGCGCGGCGGCGGAGTACCGGCCGTTCAACCTGCTGACCTTCGATGCGCAGGCCGCGTTTTATCTGGGCAATCGCCCGCAGCCGCGCATGCAGCCGGTGAGCGCGGGCGTGCACGGCCTGGCCAATGCCGATTTCTATACACCGTGGCCGAAGACGCGCGCGTTGATGCAGCGCCTGCAGGGCTGGATCGACGACGGCGGCGAACGCGACTTCGCGCCGCTGTTCGACGCGCTCGCCGATGAGCAGGTGGCGCCCGATGCGCAGCTGCCGGATACCGGCGTGGGGCTGGCGCGCGAACGCTGGCTGTCGGCGGCGTTCCTGCGCGGCGAGCATTACGGCACCCGTGCCAGCACCCTGGTGGCGATCGGGCATGCCGGCGACGGCGTGATCATCGAGCGCCGCTTCGGGCCGCACGGCCGCTTCGAGGGCGAGACGCGGCTGCCGATCGCACGCCAGCCGGCCGCTCCCGCCGCCCGCTAGCGCGGCAGCAGCGCGCGGTCACCACCTACGCGCGCCGTCGCTCGACGCGTCTGAACGTGCCGCTGCGACCAAGCTAGCCTGACCCGGTATTCCACGCAGGGGGATGGGCCGATGTGCAAGGTAGGGCTGCTGCTGGTGGCGGGTATCGCCGCGTGTTGCACCCGCGTCCTGTGGGCGGCTGTCTGCCCCGACTGGTCGCCGGTGCAGGCGCGACAGGAGCTGGACGCGCTGCATGATCGGCTCGATGGCTGGAACCATGCGTACCGGGTCAACGGGCGCTCGCCGGTCGAGGACGCGGTCTATGACCAG
>JAJXTX010000191.1 GCA_021783385.1 Pseudomonadota bacterium | reverse complement strand
ACTTCAGCGGTGGGCACGCCGTGGCGACCCATCTGCTGGAACGCGGCTGTCGCCGCATCGCCTTCCTGGGTGACGCCTCCAGCCATTACCCGGAATTTTTCGAGCGCTATCGCGGCTATGCCGAAGCGTTGGCCGACGCCGGCGTGGCACTGGACCCGGCCCTGCAGCAGAATGCCGAGAGCACCGAGCGCTCCGGCTACGAGGCGATGCAGACGCTGATCACGCAGCAAGCCGGCTTCGACGCGGTGTTCGCCGCCAGCGACCTGATCGCGATCGGCGCCATGCGCGCCCTCGGCGACCACGGCCTGCGCGTGCCGCAGGACGTGGCGCTGGCCGGCTTCGACGACATCGCCACCGCCAGCTTCGTCAATCCGCCGCTGACCACCGTGCTGCAGGACACCCGCCAGGCCGGCGAAGTGCTGGTCGACAGCCTGCTGCGGCTGATCCGCGACGAGCCGGTGATCAGCGTGGTACTGCCGGCCACCCTGGTGGTGCGCCGCTCCAGCCAGCGCTAGACGCGGGCGCGCCTACAGCTGGTCGATCCGCGCGAGATAGTGCTCGGCCTGCGCCAGCGTGGCCGCGCGCTCGGCCACGCTCATCCGCTCCCAGCTGCGATAGGTCATGCCCAGCCGCGGATTGCGCCCCAGCGTGGGCTGGTGGCGCGCGTGGAAGTGCCAGTACAGGCTGTTGAACGGGCAGGCGCGTTCGCCGTGGCGCAGCGTATGGCGGTAGTGGCAGCCCTGGCAGTGGTCTGACTGTCGCTGGATGTAGGCGGCCGAACCGCTGTATGGCTTGCTGCCGACGATGCCACCGTCGGCGAACTGGCTCATGCCGCGCGTGTTGGGCAATTCCACCCACTCGAACGCGTCGACGTAGATGCCGAGGTACCAGCGGTCGACCTCGTCCGGGTCGCAGCCGGCGAGCAGGGCGAAGTTGCCGGTCAGCATCAGCCGCTGGATGTGGTGCGCGTAGCCCAGCGTCAGTGACTGGCCGATCGCCGCGCGCAGGCAGGCCATGCGGGTGTCGGCGCTCCAGAACCATGCCGGCAGCGCGCGCTTTGCCTGCAGCGCGTTGAGCGCGGCGTAGCCGGGCATGCGCGCCCAGTAGATGCCGCGGATGAATTCGCGCCAGCCCAGTATTTGCCGCACGAAGCCCTCGGTGGCGGCGAGATCGGCGCGACCGGACTCGTACGCGGCAAGGGCGGCGTCGATCACCTCGCGCGGGTGCAGCAGCTTCAGGTTCAGCGCAAACGACAACCCGGCGTGGAACAGTGTGGCCGAGCGCCCGCTGATCGCATCCTGGTAGCGGCCGAAGTGCGCCAGCCGCTGCGCGATGAAATCGGCCAGCCACGCCCGCGCCTCGCGCCGCGTGAGCGGCCAGCCGAACGACTGCGCCGACGGCTCGCCGAGCGTCTGCACGCCGGCGGCGGTGATCTCGTCCCACAGCGCGCGCAGGTCGTGCTGCTGCCACGGCCACGACGGTGCGGGTGGATCACCGGGCCACTTCGCGCGGTTTTCCGCGTCGTAGTTCCAGCGCCCACCCAGCGGCCCGCCGTCGGCATCGAGCAGGATGCGGTGGCGGCGGCGCAGGTCGCGGTAGAAAAACTCCATCCGCGGCACTTTCCTGGCGAAGCGCGCGGCGGCCTCGTCGCGTTCGAGCAGGAAATGCCCGGCGCTGACCACTCTGCCGGGCAGGCCGCTGGCGGCGAAGGCATCGATCAGCGCCTGCTCGACGCGCCACTCGTCCGCTTCCATCCGCTCCAGCCGGGTGGCCTGCAGCTCGGGAATCAGCCAGTCCAGGTTGGCGGCGAAGCTGTGTCGATTGCGTGGCTCGCCGATGCGCAGGTACTCGACCCGATGCCCGCCCTGCACCAGCGCCTCGGCGAAGCGGCGCATCGCGGCGAAGATGCCCAGCACCTTCTGCGCGTGGTGGCGCACGTAATCGGTTTCGCTGCGCACCTCCATCAGCACGTACACGACGTCGTCGCGCCGCTCGCCGAACCACGCGTGGCCGGCGTTGAGCTGGTCGCCGAGCAGCAGCCGCAGACAGGTCATCGCGATGCGCTGCTGCTGCCGTCGTGCGGTGCGCGCTGGCGGCGGCAACGTTCGCTGCAGTAGCGCACCTCGTGCCAGACGCGCGCCCACTTCCGGCGCCAAGCGAACGGGCGCTGGCACACCGCGCACAGCTTGCCCGGCAGCTCGGCCTTGCGTCGCATGCTCAGCCCTTAGGCAACGGGTGGATCACCGACTGGCCGCCGTCGACGCCGAGCTGCTGGGCGGTGATCCAGCGCGCCTCGTCGCCGAGCAGGAAATCGATCAGCGCGGCGCTGTCGGCGCCCTCGCCGACGCGGCCCATGGGGTTCATCTTTGCGTTGCGCTCGATCGCCTCCGGCGTCCCGGTGAGTCGCGCCGACAGCGCCGAGCGGGTCAGCCCGGGATGCACGCAGTTGACCCGGATGCCGCGCTCGGCGTAGGTGGCCGCTGCGCTCATCGCCAGCGCCGCCACCGCCGCCTTGGCGCTGGCGATCGCCTCGTGGTTGGGAAAGCCGGCCTGCGCCACCAGCGTGCCCACCAGCACCGCGCTGGAGGGCTGCTTGTGCTTCAGGGCGGCGCCCACGAACGCCTTCAGCACGTGGAAGGCACTGAAGTAGTTGAGCTGGAAGATCGCCTGCAGATCCGCCTCCGCGGTCAGGTGCAGCGGCCGGATCAGGGTGGAACCGACGCAGTGCGCCAAGCCGCTGAGCGGTCCCAGCGCGGCCTGCGCGGTTTCCAGCAGCGCGCCGGCGGTGGCCGCATCGGTGAGGTCGCCGGGCAGCGTCAGCAGCTCGGTGGGCAGCGTGGCGGCCAGCGCGTCCAACCGCGCCGGATCGCGGGCCGTAAGCACCAGCGGCACGCCGCGCGCCGCCAGCCGGTGCGCCAGGGCGCTGCCGATCGCCCCGGAGGCGCCAGTGATCCAGACGGCTTGGGTCATGAGAGTTCCACCGTGAGTTGATGCCTCTTGTACGGAGCGCGGGGCGATCCGGTTGCACCCAGCTTCGAATCTCGGCGCGCCGGAGCCGGCGGGGGTTGATCTGCATCCCTGCAAATTGGCCTGCCGTATCAATTCGTGTGACGCAGCGGTTATTTCGCCCGGGCGGATCGTTCTACGCTGAGCTCCAGTCACGCATGCAGCACGCTCTGGCGCCCTGTCGGCACCCGATCCCGCCTCAAGGAATACGCAGTGAATTCACCGATGACCCGCCGGAAGCAGTCGGCATTCGCGTCACCGCCTGCTGGCTCGCGCCCCTTTCGCTTCGTCTACTTCACCGGCCCTGGCGATCATCTCAGGCACGCCGCCTATCATGAGCAACTGGTCATTGCGGAGGTGCTGCTGCAGCGGCTGATGCACGCCAGGGTCCGCGGCGTCGCGCCGGTCAGGCGCCACCTGCACGACGCCATCGAGCGTGACGGCTTCCAGCGGCCGGGGCCGGATCGGCGCCTGATCGACCCGGTGGAGCTGATGCGCTGGGTCGATCGCGACGGTTTCAATCGCCTCCGCCCGCTGAGCCACGAGCAGCTGGTGCAGGAGCTGATCGCGCAGCAGGGCGTGTCGCAGCTGCGTGCAATCAACCTCGCCAGCTCACGCTCGCACGCACTGCCTGACGCGGATCAGGCCTGGCTGGAAGCGCGCGCCCGGCTGCCGTGCCTGCAGCGGCCGCTGAACGGGTCCGAATACCGCACGCTGGTACGCGCGCTTGAGGCTGCCTGGGCCGTGCCTTGCGGCAAGGCGGACGAATGCGCCGCAAATGCCGAGATCGCGCTGCGCGCCGCCGCCCAGCTCGGCTGGCTGCACGCCGAGTACGCTGCCTCGCCGTTCCACGGCGCGGCGCTGTCGCTGGCCTACCGCACGGCCCATCATGCCTGTCTGGCCCGCCGCGCCGCGTTTGCCGGCGCGGCCGAACTGCGGCTGCGCTTCAGCCACGCGCCACCGCAGCTGAAGATGCAAGCCAAGCTCGCCCGCCAGCGCACGCAGCACGCCGCGCTGCTGGCTGATCCGGCGCGATGGCGGCTCGCAAAGATGCCGCCGGCAGTCAGGCGGCTGCACACTGCCATGGCGGCGTGAGTCAGCGCGATCCGTGGCCACGGCGGTGTGGTGCTGTCGGTGCGGCCAGGCTTTCACTCGGTCGTGTCGCTACGGCGCCGCCGAGCGACCGCCGTCACCCCATCCGCTGATCTTGCCGGGGACACGCCATGCGCACTGCGCCGGTCGGACGCGTGTTTTCGATCATCGAAAAGCTCGGCCTGCTGACCATCCTGGTGGCCACGCTGGGTGTCGGCTAGGGCGAGGTGCGCCAAATGCCGGCCGCCGGTCACGCCGGGGTGAGCGACCTGCTGCTGTTCATGTGCATGGAGCTGATCTCGATGGTCGAGGTCTACCGGAGCGCTGGCAAGCTGCCGGCACGCATGCCCCTGTACATCGCGGTGGTGGCGCTGGCATCGGCAGCGGGCCTGGCGCCGCTGTCCTTGCGCTTGAACGTGCCGGACCAGGTGACCCAGGCGCTGTCCTTGCCCACTGGCGCGATGCGAAAGGTGGAGCTGTAGTCGCTCACCGGCAGCACACCGCCCACGATGGCGTAGCTGAAGCGGTGGTGCGCGTCGTCGAAGCTGAGCAGCTTCTCGTCCACCGTGCCACCGTTGTCCAGCGTCAGCTTGCGCTCGGCGCCCGGCTGGTTGTTGCTGGTGGCCACGATCTCGTCCTTGGCCACGGCCGGGTGCCAGGTGTTGAGCGCGTTGAAGTCCCGCGCCTTCTCCTCCACTGCCGCGGGCGTGGCGTGGATGGTGACGCTCTTGCTGATCTTGACTACCGGAGCGCCGGCCAGGTTCAGGCCGGCGACCACCACGAGCGCCGCAAAAACAGGCTTGCGTACCATGCGCAGGGTGGCGACTCCCTTCGGTGATCGATGCCGGAATGCAGCGGGAATGCGCCCTGTCCTGATGGCCGGATCAGCGGAAATCCGACACAACCGGCCGGCCATCGCATGCGGCGCTGCAACCTGCCGCGGCGGCTGTCCGCGATGCGCCGACCGGTGACCCGGTTCAGCGTCCGATGAACCAGGGAATCGCGGCCAGCGCCAGGCCCACCAGCACCACCAGC
>JAJXTX010000190.1 GCA_021783385.1 Pseudomonadota bacterium | reverse complement strand
GAAGACGCTGCAGCTGGCATCGCCAGCATTCATGCCGCGGGGATGGCGGCGGTGGGAATCGGTCATGCGCAGGCACTGGCCGAGGCGGAAGTGGTGCTGCCGAGCGTCGCGGCGCTGGACTTGGGCAGATTTATTGAAAGTTGAATGACGAGCCGACACGACCAGTCGTCCGGCTGGTCGTGATCGAAAACATAATTGTTGGGGAGTATGACCATGAATAACCGCAAGCAACTAACTCGACTGGCACTGTCGGTGGCTATTGCAGCCACACTGATGTCCGGCAACGCGCTGGCACAGGACACCGGGCAATCGGGAGTACCCGCCACGGCTGCGGCAAAGCCCTCTTCGCAAAAGGCCAAAACTGCCAACACGACCTCGCTGCAGCAGGTCGTCGTCACCGGCACCGCCACTTACGGCGGCGTGAAGAAAATTGATGCCAGCTACTCGATCACGACCGCCAATGCGGAGCAGATCAGGGAAGCCAACCCGGTCAGCTCGGCTGACCTTCTCAAGATGTCTCCGGGCGTCTACCCGGAATCTTCCGGTGGCGAGACCGGCGCGAATATCGAGGTCGCCGGCTTTCCGGGCGGCGGCGACGCGCCATACGCGACGTTCGAGATGAACGGTTCACCGCTGTATCCCATGTCGACTCTGTCGTTCATGGAGAACTCCTCCATGTTCCGCCTCGATGACACCATCGATCGGGTCGAAATCGTGCAAGGTGGCCCGGCCGTGCTGTATGGCACCGGACAGCCGGGCGTGACCGCCAACTTCATGCTCAAGCAGGGCACCGCTGTGCCCTCGGGTGACGTCGGGCTGACGTACGGCTCCGAAGGAATGGAGCGGCTCGATGGCTTCGCCGGTTTCAAGGTGGCCGACGGCTGGTACGGCAGCATCGGCGGCTTCTGGCGCAAGTCGGACGGCGTGCGTGCCCCGCAGTTCCCGTCTGACAATGGCGGACAGCTGACCGCAACGCTGAGTCACGACCTGGATAACGGCGACGTGATGTTCTACGCCCGCCGACTGAAGGACAACAATCAGTTTGTCACCGATACGCCCATCCTCAACCCGTCGTCGGGCCAGTTCTCCGCCTACCCGGGCTTCAGTCCGCTGACCGGCAGCTTCGGCAGCAATGCTGATCGCCACTCCATGCTCGCCATCACCCCGTGCACCACCGCTGGGTGCACCCCGGGCAGCATGCCGGTGGATCTGGCCAAGGGTCGCGGCGCGGATATCCACGTCGTCGGTGGCAACCTTGATCTTGATTTCGCTTCCGGCTGGTCGCTTTCGGACAAGTTCAATCTGACCGGTGGCCAGATGAACACGCTCTCGTTCTTCAGCACTGGCGCCAACCCGACCACGCTGGCCAACTACATTTCCAATGCCGAAACCTCGTATGGCCTGCCGGCCGGACTGACAGCCACCGCCACCTACAGGAATGGCGGGGCGGCCAACATGAACGAGAACGTCAACGACCAGGGTCTGTGGTACGTCCACAAGAACATCAAGGCGTTCACCAACGAACTGCATCTGAGCACGCAACTGTTCGACGGCAACACGCTGACGGTAGGCAACTACACCGCGGTGTATTCGGCAGAGGACCAGTGGTATCTGGGCAACAGCATGCTGTTGCAGGCCAAGAACAACCCAAACCCGATTGTGGTGTCCTTGAGCAACGGCACCAACACCTACGCACTGACGGATCCCCAGGGCTTCTCCGGCAGCTCGTTCTATACCTTGCATGAGAAATGGAATGCCGTGAATACGGCGTTCTTTGCCACCGATTCCTGGAAGATCGACCAGTGGTTGTTCGATGCCGGCGTCCGCGTGGAGCACCAACAGGCAAGCGGCTTCATCCAGAACAACACCTCGGGCAACCTCGATAACAACCCGTATACCTTGTACAACAACAACGCGTCGTACCTGACCCCCGGCGGGACCAACATCCCGTACTCGAAGACGGCTCCGTCGTGGACGTTTGGCGCCAATTACCAGTTCAACGACAACATGAGCGCCTACCTGCGTCTGAATCACGGCATTCACTTCCCCGGCTTCGACGACTTGCGTGGACTTCCCAGCACGCCGGTACAGACCATCCATAACACGGAAGTCGGCTTCAAGTTCCAGAACGACTGGATCTACGCGGACATCAGCGCCTATCTGCGTCAGTTCAACGGCGTGCCATACACGATCACCACTACCAACGGCCAGCAGTCGTTCGTTTACGGGTCGGACACCAAGGGCCTGAATTTCCATACCGTGATCAGGCCGTTCGAGCATTTCTCACTGGCCTTGACCGGCGATTACATGGACGGCCATTACACGCACAATGCCAGTCCCGTGCAGTACGTCGCCCAGGACGGCAGCACCCAGACCACCAGCATCAATGGCATGCAGTTGCAGCGGCAGCCGAAGTTCCAGGCCCGTTTGACGCCGGCATATGAAGTGCCGACCGACTGGGGCAACATGAAGTTCTGGTTTACCTATGAGTACATCGGTAACCGCTACGGCGACCTGATCCAGCAGCAACCGCTAGGCAACTACTACGATCTGGCCATCGGTGCGACGGCGAACATCGGCCAGAACTGGCAGTTGAGGCTGCAAGGCACCAACATCACCAACCAGATCGGCATCACGGAAGGCAATTCCCGCTTGTTCGGCTTTGCCAGCGGCAATGGCGTCATTCTTGCGCGCTCGATCCAGGGTCGCGAGGTCAACTTCCAGGTGAAGTACCTGTTCTGACCGGCTGACTCTTGAGCAACGCATGGCCCGGGTCGCACCCTCCGGCGATCCGGGCCATGTCACTGATGCAAGCGTCGCACGCAATTCCTACGAGGTGGCTGTGAACCGATTTCGCATGATCGTGGCGCTGGCGCTGATCTACATGCTGTTCGCCATGCTGCTCAACAGCGTCGGCACGGTGATCCTGCAGTCGATCTCCAGCTTTGGCGTGAGCAAGCCGCAGGCGAGCCTGCTGGAACTGTTCAAGGATCTGCCGATTGCCGTCACGTCCTTTCTGGTCGCCTCGTTCCTGCCGCTGATCGGCTACCGGCGCGCGATGATGCTTGCGCTGGCGATCGTCGGCGTCGCCTGCACGCTGATGCCGCTCTACCCCGGTTTCCATACCACCGAGATCCTGTTCGCCTGCGTCGGCATCTCGTTCGCGCTGGCCAAGGTCGCGGTGTACTCCTCGATCGGCCTGCTCACCGACGACCGCAACCACCATACCCGGCTGACCAACACCATCGAAGGCCTGTTCATGGTCGGCGTGCTGCTGGGCGGCTGGCTGTTCAGCGCCTTCATCGACCGCACGGCCCCGGCCAATCCGGTGTGGCTGCGCGTCTACTGGGTGCTGGCTGCGCTGTGCGCCCTCGTCATCGTGCTGCTGGCCACCTCGCGGCTGGACGAATCGGCCGCACATACCGACCGCACGAATTCCATCCGCGGCTCGCTGCAGGAAATGCTGGCGCTGTTCGTGCGGCCACTGGTCTATGTATTCCTGATCTCGGCGTTCCTGTACGTGCTGATCGAGCAGAGCTTCAGCACCTGGCTGCCGACGTTCAACAACGAGATCCTCAAGCTGCCCAATGCGATGAGCATCCAGATGGCCAGCATCCTCGCCGCCAGCACCGCGGTCGGACGGCTCGGCGCCAGCCAGGTGCTGCGGCGGGTGCCGTGGTATGTGCTGCTGAACCTGTGTGTGATCGGCATGGGCGCGCTGGTACTGGTGACCCTGCCACTGGCCGCGCATGTACTGGCGCAGGCCAACGTGGGCTGGTTCAATGCACCGATCGCGGCGTATCTGATCCCGCTGATCGGCCTGCTGATGGCGCCGATCTATCCGGTGATCAACTCGGTGGCGCTGAGTTCGCTGCCGAAGCCCTCGCATGCGGCCATGACCGGCCTGATCGTGATCTTCTCCGCGCTCGGCGGCACGCTCGGCTCGCGCATCACCGCCATCGTGTTCTCGCGCTTCGACGGCATCCACGCCTTCTATTTCTCGCTGGTGCCGATGACCCTGGTGCTGATCGCGCTGTTCTTCTTCAAGCGCGAAACCGAGCGCGCCGGCATCGGCGCCACGGCGAGCGTGCGCCTCGCCGCGAAGTAGCCGCAGCCATGCCGAACGCCACTTCAGGAGCCACCATGACACTGCGCCGCTTTCGCCTCGCCGGCCTGTTCCTGGCTTTCGCCACGCTCGCCACGCCGGCGTCCGGCCAGACCGACCCGAGTTTTCTGCTCACCGCCACCGCGAAGAACTTCGACAGCTATTTCCCCAGCTACCTGGCCAACGGCTACTTCTCCACCATGACCTCGGTGCGCGGCACCGAGGGCAACATGGCGTACATGGTCGCCTTCATGGACTACAAGCCGGGCGACATCGCCCGCCCTGCCGCGATTCCCGGCTGGAGCGAGATCGACTACAACCCCGGCGGTGGCTGGCTCAATTCGACCCGGATCAGCCCGCAGATCTTCACCGGCTACGCGCAGACGCTGAACCTGCACGACGCCACGCTGACCACCCGCTACCGCTTTGCTTACGCGAACAAGACCACCGACGTGCAGGTGATCACCTTCGTCAGCCAGGCGGCGAACCACCTCGCCGCGACGCAGCTCTCGATCACGCCGCAGTTCGACGGCAGCGTGCAGCTGACGTTTCCGCTCCGGCTGTGGTCGGAGCACCAGCCGCGCTTTCCGATCGGCAGCATGACCGGCGATCAGATGATTGCCGCCGTGATCGCCAGCGGGCAGACACTGGACAACAAGCCGGTGCCCACGCCCGATCGCGCGGCGGTGTGGTATCCCGGCTACACCCGGGTGCTCGACAGCGACGGCGACACCCGCACGCTCACGCTGTGGCTGGACGGCCGCGCGGAGCACGGCCTGGACATGGCCGAAGCCGCGGCGATCGGGCTGCCGCCCGGGCTGCAGGTCGAGAAAACCACGCTGGAGAAAGGTCCGTACAAACTGTCACTGAATCTCACCGTGCGCGTGCGCAAGGGACACACCTACACCTTCACCAAGTACCTTGCCGCCTCGCGCCAGAACTGGGGCGGCGACGCCAAGGCCGACGTGGCGCTGGCCGAGGCCGCGCGCACGACCGGCTTCGACGCGCTGCTGGCCGCGCATCGCGCCGCATGGC
>JAJXTX010000189.1:2488-5150 GCA_021783385.1 Pseudomonadota bacterium | reverse complement strand
AGCTGTTCCCACGACGCGGCTCAGGGCTCGATGCAGTCGAACTCGCGCTGCGGGTTGACGTCGTCGTCGTAGTGGACGTCCTTGCGGCCGAAGCCGAACAGCTGCAGGAACTCGCTCTTGTAGCCGGCATAGTCGGTGATCTGCCACAGATTCTCGGTGGTCACCGTGGGCCACAGCGCCTTGCACGCCTGCTGCACGTCGTCGCGCAGCTCCCAGTCGTCCAGCCGCAGGCGTCCCTCGTCATCGAGCTGCGGCGGCTGGCCGTCGGCGCGATACATGAAGTCGCGGAACAGCCGGTTGACCTGCTCGATGGTGCCTTCGTGCAGACCGAGCTCCTTCATGATGCGGAACACCATCGACACGTACAGCGGAATCACCGGGATCGCCGCGCTGGCCTGGGTGACCACCGACTTCATCACGCCGACGCGCGCATCCAGCCCGATCGCGGCATGCCTGGCGCGCAGCTCGCGCGCGGTGTTGTCCAGATGCTGCTTGGCGCGGCCGAGCGTGCCGTGCCAGTAGATCGGCCAGGTGATCTCGGTGCCGACGTAGCTGAAGGCGATCGTCCTGGCCTGCGCGGCGAGCACGCCGGCCGCGCTCAGCGCCTCGATCCACAGCGCCCAGTCGGCGCCGCCCATCACGGTGACGGTGTCGGCAATCTCCTGCTCGGTGGCCGGTTCCACCGTCACCTGCACCACGGTGTCGCGGTTGGTGTCGACCGAGCTGGCGGTAAACGGCTCGCCGATGGTCTTCAGCGACGAGCGCACCACCTCGCCGGTGTCCGGCAGGCGGCGCAGCGGCGAGGCGAGCGAATACACCACCAGGTCGATCGGGCCGCCCATCTCGTTGCGGATCAGCTCGATCGCGCGGGCCCGCGTCTCATGCGAGAACGCGTCGCCATTGATCGAGCGACTGTACAGCCCGGCCTGCTTGGCCTGGGCATCGAACGCGGCGGAGTTGTACCAACCGGCGGTGCCGGTCTTGCTGTCGCTGCTGGGCTTTTCGAAGAACACACCCAGCGTCGCCGCGCCGTGGCCGAAGGCCGCCGTGATGCGTGCCGCCAGCCCGTAGCCGGTGGAGGCACCGATCACCAGCACGCGCTTCGGGCCGGCGCCGGACTGGCCACTGGCCTGGGTCACCGCGATCTGGTCGAGCACGTTGTGCTCGCAGCCGACGGGGTGGGCCGTGATGCAGATGAAACCGCGCACTTTGGGATGGATGACCACGCACTGGCTCCTGCTGACTCGATGGAATGCCGCAGTTTACCCTTGCCGGCTGGCCATGCGCTGCCGTAGGGCGCGCGCCATTGCGGGCAGGCGCACACCGTCACGGGCATGGCCCAGGCATTCCGGAACATGCGGCCACGCACGCAGACCAGGCCTGCGCCTCAACCGCCGCCCAGGAATCGGTAGCCGACGCCCGGCTCGGTCTTCAGCCAGGTGGGTGCGGCCGCGTCGTCGCCCAGCTTCTGGCGCAGCTTGCCCAGCACGATGCGCAGGCAGTGGGTGTCCTGCACATGGCTCACACCCCAGATCTCGCGCAGCAGCACGCGCAGTCGTGCCATCAGCTCCTGGATGCCGAACGGCTTGGTCATGTAGTCGTTGGCACCGCTGTCCAGCGCGCGCACCTCCTCGCTCTCGGCGTCGCGCACGGACAGCATGAGCACCGGCAGCTGGCTCCGCTGACGCAACTCGGCAGGCCCAGCCCGGTGCCTGGCCCGCTGCGCTGCGGGGCGCGATCGCCGCACGCGGCCGAATAGAACATGTCGAAGATGTGCGCGCGCGCTCGTCCGCCCGGATGCCCGGGCCGTGCACAGCAGCAGCAGATAGATGAGATCCATCGGCGTCGACTCCTGGGAGAACGACGCGCACTGTAGGGAGTGCCGCATAACAACGGGATAGCGATGCGGCCGCTGCGCGTAAACAACGCGTAACTATTGCGCGGACCGCGACACGGAGCCGGCCGACAGCGGCTCAGGCGCGCGCGGCGCGGCGTCGCTCGCCGTTTCGCTTGCCGCTGCCGGCAGCCACGCCAGCGCATAGCCGGCGGCGTCCCACGCGTCCAGCCCGCCCAGTAGCGGCCGCACGCGGCGGTAGCCCAGCGCCATCAGCAGCTTGGCCGCCTTGGCGGCGGAGACCTCGTTCGGGCAGCTGCAGTAGATCACCAGCTCGCGCTCCGGCGGCACGTCGGCGAGCACCCGCTGCACCCCGTTCAGATCCGCCAGCAGGGCGCCGGGAATCACCCGCGTGTCGAGCAGCCGCGCGGCCTCCGAACGTACGTCGACCACCACCGGGTTGCGTCCGTCGGTGATCGCCTGATTCAGTTCATCGACCGAGATGCGCGCCATGCGCAACGCCAGCAGCAGGCGCCGGCGCTGCCACCACTTGGCCGCGATGTACAGCGCCAGCAGGCTCAGCAGCAGCTCCATCGCCAGCGCGCCGGCCTGCTCCAGCGCCGCCAGCACCTCGTCGATCTGCGCCGCGAACGCGTAACCCAGCCCCACCGCCGCGCCCGCCCACAGCAGCGAGCCGAGCCCGTCGAGCAGCACGAACGCAGCCACCGGCAGCCCCATCGCGCCGACCAGCGGCGGCGCCACCGTGGACAGCCCCGGCACGAACTTGGCGACCAGCAGCATGCGCCCGCGCCAGCGCTGGAAGCGCAG
>JAJXTX010000189.1:0-2388 GCA_021783385.1 Pseudomonadota bacterium | reverse complement strand
CAGCAGATCAAGCTGGCGGCGGTGATCGAGTTCATCCACACCTCCACGTTGCTGCACGACGACGTGGTGGACGAGTCCGACCTGCGCCGCGGCCGCAAGACCGCCAACGCGCTGTGGGGCAACGCGGCCAGCGTGCTGGTCGGCGACTTCCTGTATTCGCGCTCGTTCCAGCTGATGGTGGAGCTGGACGACATGCGCATCATGCGGATCCTCGCCGACACCACCAACACGATCGCCGAGGGCGAGGTGCTGCAGCTGCTCAACATCGGCAACGCCGACGTCAGCGAAGCGGCCTACCTGGCGGTGATCGAGCGCAAGACCGCGGTGCTGTTCGCCGCCGCCACCGAGCTGGGCGGCATCCTCGGCGGCCTGCCGGAAACGCAGATCGCGGCGCTGCGCGAATACGGCATGCAGCTCGGCTACGCGTTCCAGATCGCCGACGACCTGCTCGATTACGTCAGCGACGCCGACACGCTGGGCAAGAACATCGGCGACGACCTCGCCGAAGGCAAGCCCACGCTGCCGCTGATCTACGCGCTGCAGGATGCCAGCGACGAGCAGCGCCAGTCGCTGCGCCACGCGATCGAGCATGGCGGGCTGGATTCGCTCGATCGCATCATCGCCTCCATCCGCGACTCCGGCGCGCTGGAGCGCACCCATGCGCGGGCCGTGGCACATGCCGCCGCCGCCCGCGAGTCACTGGCTGCGCTCCCCGCCTCGCCATACCGCGACGCCCTGGCCACGCTGGCCGATTACTCGGTGCAGCGCACGTTCTGAGCGCTTCGTGCAAGCGGCTTACGGCGTACCGGCAAACGCGTGATCGAGCCAGTCGTGCATCAGCCGGTAGCTGCGCGCGGCGGCGCCGGCGTCGTAGCGGCAGCCGGGCGAGTTCTCGTCGATCTCGGTGAAGCAGTGCACCGCGTGGCCGATCACCACGAACTCCCACTCGGCCGGACTCATGCGCATCTCGTCCATGAACTTGCCGGCGGCGGGCATGGTGCCCTGGTCGTCGGCGCCGTTCATCGCCAGCACGCGCGCCTTGATGTTTTTCGCCAGCGCCGGGTTGTCGGTGGTCAGGCCGCCGTGGAACGCCACCACCGCCGCCACGTCGGCACCGCTGCGGGCCAGATCGAGCACCGCCGAGCCGCCGAAGCAGAAGCCGATCGCGGCCAGCTTGCCGGTATCGATCGGCGCCGACGCAGCCTGCGCCTTCAGCTGCGCCAGCGCCGCGTTGATGCGCTTGCGCATCAGCACGCGATCGCCGTACAGCGGCTTCACCGCGGCCTGCGCCTGGGCGGTGTTGCCGGGCTGCGGGCGCACGCCGGCGCCGTACATGTCGGTGAGCAGGATCACGTAGCGGCTGCCGGCGATCATCTCGGCCTTCTGCACGGCCGCGTCGTTGACGCCATACCAGTTCGGCACCATCAGCAGGCCCGGCCGCTTCGCCGCGCTCGCGTCGTCGTACACCAGCACGCTGTGGAAGCGCGTGCCGTCCAGCGTCCAATCCACACTCCGGTGCACCATCTTCGCCTGCACGGCGAAGCTGGCAGCGGCCAGCCACAGCAGACAACCAAGTCGGGCGATGCGCATGCGCGTTTCCTCCTGGGCGATGAAGCCGACCTGCCCCGGCGGGCGGGGCAGGCCCGTTAGTCAGCGGCCGGCCGCGTGTTCGGCGAGGCGCCGCTTGAGCGGGGCCAGTCGGTCGAGCAGGCGCACGCCCAGCCCGCGCGCCGCCACCAGCGCGGGCGACTGCCACGCATAGATGCGCGCCAGCGCGTCGAAGCCGAGCGCATCCAGCGTATCGGCGCTGCGCCGGCGCCGCGCATAACGCCGCAGCACGTGGGCGGCGCCGATGTCGCGACCGGCGGCGCGTGCGGCAAGCAGCGTGTCGCGCAGCTCGGCCACGTCGCGCAGGCCCAGGTTCACGCCCTGCCCGGCCAGCGGATGCACCGCGTGCGCGGCGTCGCCGAGCAGCACGAAGCGCTCGGCCTGGTAGCGCTCGGCCAGCTGCAGCTGCAGCGGAAACGCCGCACGCGGCGTGCTGGCAAGGATCCGGCCCAGCCGGAAATCGCTGGCCACGCCCAGCGCGTCGAGAAACGCCGCGTCGTCCAGCGCCAGCACGCGCTGCGCCTCGGCGTCGGGCAGCGACCAGACCAGCGAGCTGCGGCCGTCGGCCAGCGGCAGCAGCGCCAGCGGGCCGCTGGCGAGAAAACGCTGCCACGCGGTGCCGGCATGCGGCCGCTCGGTGTGCACGTGCGCCACCACCGCGCGCTGCGCGTAGTCGCGCCCGCGGGTAGCGATGCCGGCCAGCTGGCGCAGCGGCGAGGCGGCGCCATCGGCAGCGACCAGCAACCGCGCGGCCAGCGTCCCACCATCGGCCAGCTCCAG
>JAJXTX010000017.1 GCA_021783385.1 Pseudomonadota bacterium | reverse complement strand
TCGAACCTGTCGAACAAGATCTTCACCACGTTCCAGAACAACGATCCGCGTCAAGTGCAGACTTGGGAACGCTACGGCCGCACTTACTCCCTGGGCGTTTCATACAAGTTCCAGTAAGTAAAAAAAAACACTCCCCAGCAGCCCCGTTGAGTCCATCCAGCGGGGCTTTTTTTTGACAAGACCGTAGCGAGCCGCTAACTAACGGCTTCAACCCATCCCGGGCATACGCATGCAGACCAATCCCATCCAACGCGTGGTCATTGTCGGCGGTGGCACTGCCGGCTGGATGACCGCTGCCCTGCTCGCCCGGGCGATGGGGCCCCAGCTGGAAATCGCGCTGATCGAGTCCGACGAGATCGGCATCGTCGGTGTGGGCGAGGCGACGATTCCGCAGATCCGTCTGGTCAACCAGTTCCTTGGCCTGGACGAAGACGAGGTGGTGCGGGCCACCCAAGGCACCTTCAAACTTGGCATCCAGTTCAACGACTGGGGGCGGATCGGCGATTCCTACATGCACGCCTTTGGCGATGTCGGCCTGCCACTGGGTCTGCTCGCTTTCCAGCACTACTGGCTGCGCGATGTGCATGGACGCACGAGTGCGGCGGGCGCAGGAAGCGCAGGAGCCGCCGATGTGCATGGACGCACGAGTGCCGCGGGCGCAGGAAGCGCAGGAGCGGTCGATCTGTGGCGCTATTCGCTGAACGCCCAGGCCGCCCTTGCGAATCGCTTTGCACGCATGGACAAGGTGGGCAGCAGCCCCTTGACAGGCATCAGGCACGCCTACCATCTCGACGCCGGCCTGTACGGCCGTTACCTGCGCCAGCACTGCGCCTCGCCCACGGTGCAACGTACCGAGGGCAAGGTGGTGGATGTGCGGCTGCGCGCCGTGGACGGCTTCATCGAATCGGTGCTGCTGGAGAGCGGCGAGACGATCGCGGGCGATCTGTTCATCGACTGCTCGGGCTTTCGCGGCCTGTTGATCGAGGGCGCGCTGAAGACAGGCTACGAGAACTGGCAGCAATGGCTGCCGTGCGATCGTGCGATGGTGGTTCCAAGTGCCCGCGTCGAACCGATGCGTCCCTACACCCAGGCCAACGCGCGTCCCGCCGGTTGGCAGTGGCGCATTCCGCTGCAGCATCGCAGCGGCAATGGCCACGTCTATTGCAGCCAGTTCATCAGCGACGACGAGGCGACCGCGCTACTGCTCGCCAATCTTGAGGGCGAGGCGCTCGCCGAACCGCGGCCGCTTCGCTTCACCACCGGCATGCGCCGCCAGTTCTGGAACCGCAACTGCGTGGCGCTGGGCCTGTCCGCTGGGTTCATGGAGCCGCTGGAATCGACCAGCATCCATCTGATCCAGTCCGGCGTGAGCCGGCTGCTGGCGCTGTTTCCGGACCGCCATTTCGATCCGACCCTGAGCGAGGAATACAACCGCCAGACGCGCTTCGAATACGAGCGCATCCGCGATTTCCTGATCCTGCATTACCGCGCCACCGAGCGCAGCGACACGGCGTTCTGGCGGCACTGCGCACAGATCGAGATGCCGCCGGGGCTGGCTCGCAAGCTCGCCCTGTTCCGCAGCAGCGGGCAGATCTTCCGCGACGGCGAGGAGCTGTTCACCGAAGTCGGCTGGCTGCAGGTGATGCTTGGCCAGCGGGTGCAGCCGGCGCGACATCATGCGTTGGCCGACGCCATCAGCCCGGCCCAGCTCGACGAGTTCCTCGGCAATATCCGCACCCTGATCAACCGCGCGGTGGACAGCATGCCCGCGCATACCCGCTTCGTCGCCGAGCATTGCAAGGCCGCCAGCCCGCACTGAATTGATCTGCGCAGCGACTGCAACCGAGTGGCAGTGATGCGCACCTGCCGATCGGTCAACGCGTGACGGGTGCGACTCAGACGACGAAGGGCGCCGTGGCGCCCTTCGCAAGCCTCATGGCGACCGTGCCGCCGCGATCAACGCACCTGAAACAGCACCGGCGCCCACTTGCCGCTGACATACGACTCGTGGCGGCACCGGTGCATGCGCTCGATGCTCTCGATCCGCCGGGTTTCGGCCCACTCGACGCGGGTCAGCATGAGTTCGGAGGCATTCACGCCGCGCCGGCTGGCTTCGTTGTCGCGCCACGTACGGAATTTGGTATAGGCCTCGATCTCGTGCTGCAACTCGCGCGCGCACAGCTCGATCATCAATGCATCGTCGAGGAATCCGAGCACCGGCATTTTGTCCGGAATGATGTCCTCCGGACTGGCGAAATAGGTCAGGGCTGCCAGCACATTGTCGCGATCCTGGTCCGGAAGGCCGAATCCGGCATCCTCAACCATCGCGATCATGGCCTCCACGTGCCTGAAGCGCGTGGCGACGAAATCAGGCAGTTCCCTGGTGTTGGCAATTTCGAGCAGATTGCGCGCGGCACCGATAATGCTGACGGCATCCAGATGGTCAACCTTTTTCTGGGCGCCATTCATGCCGTCGACAAAAAGCTTGAGATCAGCGTCGCTCAGGGTGATGCAGATATCCATACTCATGGTCAGCAACTCTCATGGCAGCGCAAGATAAAACTCGGACTATGCCGGCAACCGCATGGGCGTCAAATGCGCTCATCCGCAAGCTGCAAGCGTGATGCGGCCCGTTTTTTGCTTCTATGCCTACCAGTCTGCAAGCCCAATTAATGTGACATGCATCACATTTTTGCATGCTATCTTTCTGCGCGGGGTGGCAGTGACCGTACGTTATTGCGCTTCCCGCTGATCTCAGACGCATGGCGAAAACCCTCTGGCAAGGGAATGTGTGACCAGGCACGGGAGTGCTGCATGTCATGACGCAGGCCTCGGTGATGCCAGCTTTCCGGTATTACGCCTTCATCAGCTACAGCCACCGGGACCAAGCCTGGGCCGACTGGCTGCACAAGGCGCTGGAAACCTATGCGATCCCGAAGCGGCTGGTCGGCCAGAGCACCGCGGCCGGCGTGATCCCCAAGCGCCTGACGCCGATTTTTCGCGACCGCGATGAGCTGGCCAGCGCCAACGATCTCGGCCGCAAGGTCAACGAGGCGGTGGCGCAATCGGCGAACCTGATCGTGATCTGCTCGCCACGCTCGGCCGCTTCGCGCTGGGTCGACGAGGAAGTGCTGGCGTTCAAGCGGCTCGGCCGCAGCGAGCGCATCTTCTGCCTGATCGTCGATGGCGAACCCAATGCCAGCGAGCTGCCTGGCCGCGCAGCGAAGGAGTGCTTCGCCCACGCGCTGCGGTATCAGCTTGGTGCCGACGGCGCGTTGAGCAGCGAATGCACCGAACCGATTGCCGCCGATGCGCGGTCCGGCAAGGACGGCAAGACCAACGCCAAGCTGAAGCTGATCGCCGGCATGCTCGAGGTCGGTTTCGATCAACTGAAGCAGCGCGAACTGCAGCGGCGCAACCGGCGCATGACCGCGATCGCGGCGCTGGCGGTGGCGGTGATGGCGGTGACCACCACCCTTGCCATTGCCGCGCTGCTCGCAAGCCACGCCGCGGTGGTCGCCAGCGAGGCCGCCGACTGAATCATGCGTTCGCGAGACCATGCATTGCCCATTGTGGAACCCCTCATCGCCCGGAAGCTGCCATGACGCCCCTGGTTGTCGGTGTGACCAGCCACCGCAACATTCCCGCGCGGGAGATCGAGCCGATCCGGCAGCGCGTGCGGGATTTTTTTGCGCTACTGCAGCGCGACTTTCCCGAACTGCCGCTGGTGGTGCTGTCGGCGCTGGCCGAAGGCGGTGATCAGCTGGTGGCGCAGGAGGCGCTCGCCGCCGGCGCCACGCTGATGGCACCGCTGCCGCTGCCGCGGGATCTCTACGTCGCCGACTTTGTCGACCCGGCCGTGCGCGCCAGTTTCGAGGCGCTTTGCCGTCAGGCGCAGATCGTGCAGTTGCCGCAGCGCGCGGGGCAATCGAGGCATGCGCTCGAAGCCGATGGCATACCGCGCAACCGCGCCTATGCCCAAGCAGGTATCTACATCGCCAGCCATTGCCACATCCTGCTGGCGATCTGGGACGGCAAGACGACGCATCGGCTCGGTGGCACCGCCCAGATCGTGAACTATCACCTGACCGGCGCGATGCCCGACCTGATCGATCGGCGCCAGACGCCGCAGCACCGGCTGGGTGGTGGCGACGAACGCCTGCTGTATCACATCGTGTGTTCGCGCGACGAAGCCGACGGCGCTCCGGCGGCGGGCCTGCTGCCAGCGCAGGCATGCTGGCGCACCGACGGCGCCGTGGTGGCAGCGGCGGACGGCCTGCCGGCGGAGTTCCGGCTGATGTTTGCGCGGATGGCCGAATTCAGCGCCGACGGGCGCAAATACGCCGCCGCCATCAACACGGCCGTGCAGGCGCGTCACGCGACTGTGCGTGCATCCACCGCCGCCATCGACCAGCTGTTTCATGCCGCCGACTGGCTGGCCATGCATTTCCAGCAGCGCGTGCTGCTGGCAATGCGCACGACCTACACGCTGGCGGCGCTGATGGGCATCGCCTTCACCTGCTACGCGGATCTTCCCGCGCAGGACTACATGATCTTCGTGTTTCTGCTGCTGTTCGCCAGCGGCGCCTATATTGCCGTGCTGGCCAGCAAGCGCGGCTGGCATCGCAAGTACCTGGATTATCGCGCGCTCGCCGAAGGCCTGCGGATACAGTCGTACTGGCGTCGCGCGGGCATCTCGTTGACCGCCGACCATGAGTTTGCGCATGACAATTTTCTGCAGAAGCAGGACATCGAACTGGGCTGGATCCGCAACGTGATGCGGGCCGCCGGCCTGTATCCGCCCAGCGGCATGGAGCAACCCGCGCAAGCCGAGCTGGATGCGGTCATTGCGGAATGGGTCGGCGGCCCCGGCAAGACCGGTCAGCTTCACTACTACGAGCGCAAGGCGAACGAGCGTGCGCACCTGCACCGCATCACCGAATTGATCGGCCGGATCAGCCTGTGGTGCGGCATCGCGATCAGCGTGTTCCTGGCCGTGTTCGTGCTCAAGCTGCCGCGGGACGTCAAGACCATCCTGGTCGCGATCATGGCGGTACTTTCGGTGCTTGCCGCCGTGCGCGAGGCTTACGCATACCGCAAGGCCGACAAGGAGCTGATCAAGCAGTACCGCTTCATGCAACGCATCTTTGCCAATGCGAGTGCCGCCCTGGCGACCACCCGGACGGCCGCCGAACAGCGCGACATCCTGCGCGAACTCGGCGAGGCGGCACTGGCCGAACACGCGGAGTGGACGCTGATGCACCGCGAGCGGCCGCTGGAGCAAGGCAGGCTGTGATCGCGTGCCGTTGGCTGGCGCCCACCCCTGCGGTTGCAGGAATTATCGCCCCACCTTCGACGACGCACCGTGGCGTAACCACCATGAACTGCGGGGTAGCGATTCGCTCCCGCAGGGCGGGCACGGCCCGCCGGCTTCTCTCCATGCTGCTGCACAGAGCTGCGGGCAGTGCCCGCCCGACGAAGCGCTCCTCAGCCCTTTCTATCCATCGGTTGCGTGATGTTTCCGGAGGCATGCCACATCACTTGGCCCGGCAGTGCCGCTCGATGTACTGCCGGTGCGTGGGCATCGTCTTGACTGCTTCGCCGATCAACTGGCGCATGCCCCGCAGGCGCCCGGCTGCATCGACCTGGCTGCGCATGTCGGTCAGCGGATGGTAGCGCCGCGGCCACACTTCCTGCCCCACCAGTACCGCCAGCCAGTTGGCGTTCTGGAACAACTCCATGTTCTCCGCCACCAGTCGGCCGTAACGACGGAACTGCTCGATCTTGTACTGCAAGGTGTCGGGAATCGCCATGCTCGCCGTCTGCCGCCACAGCGGCTCGTCGCGCTGCACGGCGTGGTAGTGCAGGATCAGGAAGTCGCGGATGCGCTCGTATTCGATCTGCGTGAGGCGGTTGTATTCGCGCGCCGCGTACGGGTCGAAATCGCGATCGGGAAACAGCGCCAGCAATCGGGTGACGGCGGTCTGGATCAGGTGGATGCTGGTGGACTCCAGCGGCTCCATGAAGCCGGCCGACAGGCCGATCGCCACGCAGTTGCGGCTCCATGACTCGTTGCGCCGCCCGGTGCTGAAGCGCAGCTGCCGCGGCGAACCCAGCGGCTCACCCTCCAGATTGGCCAGCAGCGTCGCCGCCGCCTCGTCGTCGCTGATGAACTGGCTGCAGTACACGTGGCCGTTGCCCATCCGGTGCTGCAGCGGGATCCGCCACTGCCAGCCGGCCGCGTGCGCGGTGGAGCGTGTGTACGGCGTCCACTCGCTGCGGTGAGTGCAGGCCACCGCCACGGCGCGATCACAGGGCAGCCAGCGGCTCCAGTCGTCGTAGCCGGTCTTCAGCGCGCCCTCGATCAGCAGGCCACGAAAGCCGGAGCAGTCGACGAACAGGTCGCCCTCGATGACCAGGCCACCCTCCAGCGTCACGCTCTGGATGAAGCCGTCGTCGCCGCGCAGGGCGACGTCCACCACCTTGCCCTCGCTGCGCTGCACGCCGCGCTGTTCGGCATAGGCGCGCAGGAAGCGCGCGTACAGGCTGGCGTCGAAGTGATAGGCGTAGTCGAGCGAGGACTGCACCTGGCGGCTGTCGGCCGACGGCAGATCGAACTTGCCGGCGCGGGCGGCCACCCAGGCCAACGCATAGTCCTGCAGCGGCGTGTCATCGCCGCGTTCGCGCTCGCGCAGCCAGTAGTGGTACAGCGGTACGGTGTCGAACTCGGCGCCGAACTGGCCGAACGGGTGGAAATAGCGTTGCTGGGGCCGCGCCCAGCCGACAAACTCGATGCCCAGCTTGAAGGTGCCCTGGGTGGCGGCGAGCAGCGCGTTCTCGTCGATGCCGAGCAGGCGGTTGAAATACTTGATCGGCGGGATCATCGCCTCGCCGACGCCGACGCTGCCGATCTCCTCCGACTCGACCAGCACGATGCGACAGCTGCCCTGCAATGCGTTGGCCAGTGCCGCCGCCGTCATCCAGCCGGCAGTGCCCCCACCCACGATCACGATGCTGCGGATGCGTCGATCTGTCATCGTCAGTTTTCCACCGCGTCGAGGTTGGCTTTGTCACTGCCCAGACCCAGCGCACGCAGTCGCGGCGCCACCATCGGCACCGTCAGCATGGTGCTGGCCACCGCCATCAGCAGCAGCGCGGTGAAGGTGTCGCTGGTGATCAGGTGCTTGTCGAGCAGGATGTTGACGAAGATGATCATGATCAGCGCCTTGGTCTGCAGCAGCCAGCCGATCGTTGCCGCCTCGCCCCTGGCCCAGCCCAGCACGCGCCCGGCCAACTGTATGCCGGCCAGCTTGCCACCCACCGCGGCGACCAGCAGCACGCCAGCGGCAATGAACACCGCGCCTCCCCCCACCGTCCAGTGGGTGCGCAATCCGGTGGAAAGAAAGAACACCGGCATGATCACCAGCAGCACGTGGTGGCGCAGCATGTCCATCTTCCGCTGATCGAACCACTGGCGGTCGATCACCGCGCCGGACAGGAACGCACCGACCATGAAATGCAGCCCGGAGCGATCGGCCGCGAAGCCGCACAGCGCCAGCCAGATCAGGCCCAGATACCAGCGATCGGATTCCGGCACGCGCTGCATCAGACGCCGGAACAGCCACGCCACCGGCGCGAACAGCAGCAGGAACGCCGCCTGCATGCCGACCCGCTCCCAGTCGACCAGGATCACCGCCAGCACGCCCCAGATCGCCACATCGTCGAGGCTGGCATAGCGCAGCGTGCGCTGTCCCAGCGGCTGCCGCAGGATGCCGAGTTTTTCCATCAGCAGCAGCAGGATCGGCAGCGCCGTCACCGCGCAGGCCATGCCCACGCCAAGCACGAATTGCCACGGCGCGGCGGCGCTGCCGATCCAGCCGCTGCGCCACGCCAGCAGGCCGATGGCCGCCGCGCTGCCGAACGCCAGCGGCACGCCCAGCGCGAGCCCGGCGGTGATGCTGCATTCGCGCCGCTGGATCCACACCTGCTTCAGATCGAGTTCGATCCCGGCGATCCACACGAACACCATCACCGCCCACCAGGCGATGCCATTCAGCGCCTGGATCACCGGTGCGCTGAACACCGTGGCGTAGACCTGCGGCAACGCCACACCGAGGATGCCCGGGCCGAGCAGGATGCCGCACAGGATCTGCACCACCACCAGCGGCGCGTAGTAGTCGATGCGTGCCAGCCGCCAGATCAGGTAGGGCGCGGAAAAAATGATCGACATCGCGACCAGGAAAATATCGGTGTTGTTCATGCGCGCTCCTGCGCTGGCGGCGACCAGCACGCCATCATCCACGATGGCGATGCGCACGTCAGCCGCACGCCGGCATTTATCCCGCAGCGCACCACGAAAAACCGCAGCATGGCGGCGATGAATACGTATGCAGCCAAGTGCCCGCGACGCATGCGCGGCCTACCATGGCTGCGACCTCGCATCGCGCCGTCGTGACGGCGCGATGCGAGATCCGACGCCGCCGCTGTTCCCACGCAGGAGTGTTCCGGTGCACCGTTCCCTTGTCCTCCGTTCCATCCTGTCCGCGGCCCTGCTGCTGGCGCTGGCGCCGGTCCACGCGGCGGCCACGCGCCCGCAGCATGCGCTCCCCGCCGGCGCAGCGGCGCCCACCGCTGCAGCCCCTGCGGCGAACGCGCCGGCCGCCTCTGGCGTGTACTACGAGATCTTCGTGCGCTCGTTCGACGACAGCAACGGCGACGGCATCGGCGATCTCAACGGCGTCACTGCCCGGCTCGATTACCTGAAGTCGCTCGGCGTCAGCGGCATCTGGCTGATGCCGATCAATCCATCACCCAGCTATCACGGCTACGACGTCACCGACTACTACGGCATCAATCCGCAGTACGGCACGATGCAGGATTTCAAGCACCTGCTGAGCGAGGCGCACAAGCGCGGCATCAAGGTGATCATCGACCTGGTCCTCAACCACAGCAGCGACCAGCACCCGTGGTTCAAGGCGGCGCGCGACCCGCACAGTCCGTATCACGACTGGTACAGCTGGGCGCAGCCGGAGACCGACCTCGCCGCCATCAGCGCCACCGGCACGCCGGCGTGGCATGCGCTGGCCGGCGCGTCCGCACAGCCCGCCGCGGCCAGTTCGGCATCGCCGGCGTGGGCGCCCGACACCTATTACCTCGGCATCTTCACCGCCGAGATGCCGGACCTGAACTACGACACGCCCGCCGTGCGGCAGGAGATGGTCAAGGTCGGCCGCTACTGGCTGAAGCAGGGCGTGGACGGCTTTCGCCTCGACGCGGCCCAGCACATCTACTTCGACTTCAAGTCGCAGCAGAACGATCCGGACATCCTGGCCAGGAACCTGGCCTGGTGGAGCGAGTTCCGCCAGGGCATGAACGCGGTCGATCCGCATGCCTACATCGTCGGCGAAGTGACCCGCGACACCGCCCGCGAGCTGGCGCCCTGGTTCAAGCCGCTCAGCGCGGTGTTCGACTTTCCGCTGGCCACACGGCTGATCGACAGCGCGCGGCAGGAGCGCAACCTCGAGCTGGGCCGCACGCTGAGCACGATAGATGCCGACTACCGCGCAGTCTCCGGTCGCAATGGCGTGGATGCGCCGTTCCTCAGCAATCACGACCAGGACCGCGTGATGAGCCAGCTCGACGGCAACGCGCAGCACATGCGCATGGCCGCTGCGCTGCTGCTGACCCTGCCCGGCCATCCCTTCATCTATTACGGCGAGGAGCTCGGCATGCACGGGGTCAAGCCCGATCCGGACATCCGCGAGCCGATGCGCTGGAACCGCGCCGCCGACGCGCCCGGCGAGACCACCTGGAAAGCCTCGACCTCGCATGACGGCCCTGCCGTATCGGTGCAGGCGGAGCAGGCGGACCCGCATTCGCTGCTGCACTACTACAGCATGCTGATCCACTGGCGCAGCGAGCTGAGCGCGCTGCGCGACGGTGCCGTCAGCGCGTATCCGCTCGCGAACCCGCATGTCGCCGCGTATCGGCTGGATGACGCGCACAGCCACCTGCTGGTGGTGCACAACCTGTCCGGCCAGCCGCAGCGGGTGACCCTGCGCCCGGCGCCTGCCGCGCCGTTCAGCACCGTGCTGCGGCAGAGCAAGCCCGGCATCACGCTCAAGCAGCGCCAGTTGACCCTGCCCGCCTACAGCACGGCGATCCTGCGCTGATGCGTCGCCATACCTCACGGAATGCCCTGATGAATAATCCCACTCCAATCGTTCGACGCGGCCGCTCGCCGGGTTCACTCTTCCTGACGCTCGCGCTGGCGGCCACCGGCAGCGTCGTCGCCGCGCCCACCGGCGCGCCCGTCATCACGCGGCTCGACAACGGCCTCGACCTGCAGGCGGGCGCGAACCAGCTGTCGATCCGCATGCTGGCGCCGGGCATCGTGCACATCCACTTCAAGCCGGATGGCCAGACGAGCCCGGCCACGCTGGTGATCGACCCGCACGCGACACCCGCCGCCGCGTTCCAGCCGCTGCGCATCGACGACAGTGCGAGCCGCTTCAGCATCGCGACCGCGCGCGCCACGCTGCAATGGAACAAGTCGACCGGCCAGCTGCGGATCGACGACGCGCAGCACCGGCAGCTGCTGCAGGCGAACCTCGCTGCGCTGCAGCGCGGCCGGCTCGACCTGCAGCATGCGCCGCAGGACGCGCTGTACGGCATCAGCGGCTACAACGCGACCGACAACGCCGATGCCGGCCTGCTGCGCCAGGGCACGCTGCAGGCCAAGGCCGGCGAGCAGGGCTACGCGGGCGCGCCGCTGGTATGGAGCACCGCCGGCTACGGTGTGCTGGTCGACACCCTCGGCGGCACGTTCGCACTGCAGCCGGCCAGCCTCAGCGTCCGCGGCAGCTCGCGCAAGGATCTGGACTACTACATCCTGATCGGCACCCCGGCGCAGATCTTCGCCGACGTGGCGCGCATCAGCGGCCACACCCCGCTGTTTCCGAAATGGGCGATGGGCTTCACCAACAGCCAGTGGGGCAGCGACGAGAAGGAGCTGCTGCAGATCATCGACACCTATCGCGCCAAGCACATTCCGATCGACAACTTCACCCTCGACTTCGACTGGAAGGCGTGGGGCCAGGACAACTACGGCGAGTTCCGCTGGAACGCACAGAAATTTCCCGACGGCCCCACCGGCAAGCTGAAGCAGCTGCTGGACGAGCGCGGCATGCACCTTACCGGCATCATGAAGCCGCGCGTGCATGTGGACACCGTCGAGGGACGCTACGCTACCGCGCACGGCTTCTGGTTTTCCGGCAAGCCGGCCAGCCCCGACTACTTTTCGCACAAGCCGGTCAGGGACATCGATTTCGACAACCCTGCCGCCCGCGCGTGGTTCTTCAACGACACGCTGAAGCACTCGTTCGACACCGGCATGGTCGGCTGGTGGAACGACGAGGCCGACGACACCGGCGACGACACCCAGTTCATGAACATGGAGCGCGCGCTGTACGTGGGCCAGCGCGCCTACTCGCCGCTGCGCGTGTGGTCGATCAACCGCAATTTCTACCTCGGCGCGCAGCGCTACGCCTACGGCCTGTGGTCGGGTGACATTGCCACCGGCTTTGCCAGCATGGCCGGCCAGCGCGCGCGCATGCTCAGCGCGATCAATGTCGACGCGATGCAGTGGGGCATGGACGGCGGCGGCTTCCACGGCCATCCGTCCGACGAAAACTACGCGCGCTGGATCCAGTTCGGCGCGTTCACGCCGATCTTCCGCGTGCATGGCGAGTTCGGCGAGAAGCGCCAGCCGTGGGTCTACGGGCCGGTCGCGGAGAAGGCTGCCACCGACGCGATCCGCCTGCGCTACGCGCTGATCCCGTACATCTACAGCTACGAATACCAGCGTCACCTCGACGGCGTCGGCCTGGTGCGGCCACTGCTGTTCGACTGGCCGCACGATACCAACGTGCGCAACGACATCGGCGCGTGGATGTTCGGCGACTACCTGCTGGTCTCGCCGGTGGTGCAGCAGGGGCAGACCAGCAAGGACATCTACCTGCCGGCCGGTCGCTGGACCGACTGGTTCAGCGGCAAGGTGTATCCCGGCGGCCAGCGCATCCGGCTGGCGATCGACAGCCAGCGCTGGAGCGACATCCCGCTGTTCATCCGCGCCGGCGCGATCATCCCGACCCAGCCGGTGATGGACTATGTCGGCCAGCATCCGGTCACCCAGCTCGCGGTGGAGATGTTCCCCGCCGCGCAGCGCAGCACGTTCGACTGCTACGACGACGATGGCAGCACCTACGCCTACGAGCACGGCGTGTATTTCCGCCAGCCGTTGGCACTGCAGCGCGACGGCGACACGGTGCACGTCGAGACCGGCGCGGTCCAGGGCAGCTACGTGCCCGCGTTGAAGTACTACCTGTTCAAGGTGCATGGCGGCCAGGCCCAAGCGGTCGACGACGGCGGCAAGGCGCTGCAGCACTTCGCCAGCCTCGACGCGCTCGGCGCTGGCGGCGGTGAGGGCTGGGCCAGCGGCACGGATCGGTTCGGTGCGGTCACCTGGGTGCGGGTGACGGCGGCACAGGCGCGCAGGCTCGCGCTCAGACTGGGGCATCCACGCGGGTAACGCCCGCGCGTTTCGCCCGTCACAGGGAGCGTCGGTACACACTGACCGCGCGGTTCGGGGGAACCGCGCGCCGGCTTCGATCGCTTCCGATTTGTCCATGCAAGCCTGCATGGATCCATTACCAGGAGGAGAAAGTCGATGTTCGATCACGCGAAGTTTGATCAGGGCAAGACGATGCGCGGCAGCAGAACCGTTCTGTGGCTGGCGCTCTGCGCCACACTGGCAGGCGCGACGTTCAGCAGCACGGCACAGGCCGCCAGCAACGACAACAACGTGGAGTGGGCCGGCCTGTTCCACGACCAGGGCCCGCTGTACGACAACCACGTCGAGCCTACCGCCACCCAGGCGGTCACGCTCACGCTGCGCACCTTCAAGGGCGACATCACCAGCGCCAACATCAAGTACTACGACAGCGCGGACAGCGCCTATCACTGGGTGGCGATGAGCTGGTCGTCCAACGACCCCACCGGCAACTTCGACTATTGGGTGGGGACCATTCCGGCCAGTGCCTCGGAGAAGTACTACCGCTTCCAGATCAATGACGGCACGTCCACGGCGTGGCTCAATGCCGCCGGCACTACCTCGACCGAACCCTCATCGGGCGACTTCTTCATCATCCCCGGCTTCACCACGCCGGCATGGATGAAGAACGGCGTGATGTACCAGATCTTTCCGGACCGTTTCTTCAACGGCGACACCACCAACGACGTCACCAACGGCCAGTACACCTACGCCGGCTGCGCCACCGAGCAGCATGCCTGGGGTACCAGCGTCTACGCCAACGTCAGCGGCTGCAACACTGCCGTGTTCTTCGGCGGCGACCTCGCCGGCGTGGACCAGAAGCTCGGCTACATCAAGAACACCGTCGGCGCGAACATCATCTACCTCAACCCGATCTTCCTCTCGCCGAGCAACCACAAGTACGACACCGAGGACTACATGACGGTGGACCCGGCCTTTGGCAGCAACAGCACGCTGCAGACGCTGAGCGCGGACATCCACAGCACCAGCAATGGCCCGAAGAGCTACCTGGTGCTCGATGGCGTGTTCAACCACACCGGCGACACCCACAAGTGGTTCGACCGCTACAACTGGTGGCCCAGCATTACCGGTGCCTATGAGTCGCAGTCCAGCCCGACCTACGGCTACTACACCTTCCAGAGCTGGCCCAACACCTACTCGGCGTTCTTCGGCTTCTCCAGCATGCCCAAGCTGGATTACGGCGCCAGCGGCTCGGCGGTACGCAATGCGATCTACGGCAGCAGCACGTCGGTGGTGCAGACCTACCTGAAGTCGCCGTATTCGATCGACGGCTGGCGGCTGGACGCCGCGCAATATCTCGACGCCGGCGGCAACAACGGCAGCGACGCAACCAACCACCAGATCATGGCCGAACTGCGCACGGCGGTGAAATCGGTCAACCCGAATGCCGACATCCTCGGCGAGTTCTGGGGCAACGCCGGCCCGTGGACCACCAGCGGCAATCAGTGGGACGGCGCGATGAACTACGACGGCTTCACCCAGCCGGTGTCGGAGTGGATCACCGGCCAGGACTACAGCGGCAACGCCGCCTCCATCCCGGTCAGCCAGTTCGACAGCTGGCTACACGGCACGCGGGCCAACTACCCCACCGACGTGCAGCAGGCGATGAGCAACTTCCTCTCCAGCCATGACATCACCCGCTTTGGCAACCGCGCGGGCGGCGACATCTGGAAGACCTATCTGGCGCTGATCTTCCAGATGACCTACGTGGGCACGCCGACGATCTATTACGGCGACGAGTACGGCATGCAGGGCGGCGCCGATCCGGACAACCGTCGCACCTTCGACTGGACCGTCGGCACCTCGACCAACAGCGCGGTGGCGCTCACCGGCAAACTCACCGCGATCCGCAACGCCTACCCGGCCTTGCGCACCGGCTCGTTCATGACCCTGCTGACCGACGACACCAACAAGCTGTACGCCTACGGCCGCTTCGACGCCAGCAACCGCATCGCGGTGGCGCTGAACAACGACTCGGTGTCGCATTCCATCACCGTGCCGGTATGGCAGCTCAGCGTGACCAACGGCAGCACCCTCACCGATCTGCTCTCGGGCACCGCCTACACGGTGCAGAACGGCCAGGTGACGGTCAACGTCAACGGGCATTACGGCGCGATCCTGGCGCAATAACCGCAACAGCCACCAGGCCGTGCCGGCGGAGTCGCCGGCACGGCCCACTTTGTACGGCCTCCCGCAGACCACGTGGCACGAATCACGGTCCCGGGGCTGGACGCCGCACGCCGGCTGGGAGACACTTCCGAGTGTCAACGTAAACGATTACATCCTGCTCCGACAGGGCTTCTGCTCAGCCAACGCAGCCGCCGCCACCAGGGAAATCCGATGAATACCCCGTCCCGTACCCGCCGCTTCCTGCTCGGCCTCGGCGCCGCTGCTGCCATCGCCAGCCTTGCCGTCAGCGCAGCTCCAGCCGCCGTCGATCAGGTGTCGATCCGCGTCGATGCGCTGGCCAAAGCCACGCCCTTCCCGCATTTCTGGGAGCAGATGTTCGGCTCCGGCCGCGCCGTGCTGGCGCTGCGCGACGACTACCGCAAGGATCTCGTCGCGGTGCATGCCGCGACCGGCTTCGGCTACGTCCGCTTCCACGGCATCTTCGACCACGACGTGGGCCTGGTGCAGCGTGGCGCCGACGGCACGATCAGCTACAACTTCTCCTACGTCGACCAGATCTACGACGGCCTGCTCGAACGCGGCGTCAAGCCCTTTGTCGAGCTGAGTTTCATGCCGCCGGAGCTCACTTCCGATCCGAAGGCGCTGCAGGAATTCTGGTACCACCCGAATATCGCACCGCCGAAAAGCTATGCCGAGTGGGACGCGATGATCAGGGCGTTCGCCAGGCACCTGATCGCGCGCTACGGCATCGACGAAGTGGCCAGCTGGTACTTCGAAGTGTGGAACGAGCCGAACATCGGCTTCTGGGCCGGCAAACCGGCGCAGTCCACCTACTTCACCCTGTACGACCATACTGCCCGCGCGCTCAAGGCGGTCAACCCGCGCCTGCGCGTGGGTGGGCCGTCCACCGCGCAGGGCGCGTGGGCCACCGACTTTCTCGCGCACGCGAAGAAGGACAACGTGCCGGTCGACTTTGTCAGCAGCCACGTCTACGGCGACGACACCGCGAAGAACGTGTTCCACACCGATGAGAACATCCCGCGCCGCGACATGGTCTGCCGCACGGTGGACCAGGTGCACAAGCAGATCGCCGCGTCGCCCTACCCGCACACTCCGCTGATCTTCAGCGAGTACAACGCCAGCTACGCCAACCTGCCCAACGTCACCGACAGCGTGTTCATGGGCCCATGGTTGGCCAACACCATCCGCGAGTGCGCCGGCAAGGTGCAGATCATGAGCTACTGGGCGTTCTCCGACGTGTTCGAGGAACAGGGCGTGGTGAAGACGCCGTTCTACGGCGGCTTCGGGCTGATCGCGGAAGATCGCATCGACAAGCCGTCCTTCAATGCCTTCGCCATGTTGCACAAGCTGGGCGACCAGCAGCTCAGCGTGAAATCCGACTCGGCCCTGGCCACCCGCCGCGCCGATGGCACCGTGGTGCTGGCGCTGTGGAACTATGCGCCGCCGGTCGGCGACGGCGCCGTCTACACGCCGGGCGAACCCAGCGGCGCACCGAAACATTTCAGCATCGACGTGAAGCACCTCGCTGCCGGCGCCCACGCCACCGCGTGGCGGCTGGACGAAACCCACGGCAACGTGATCGCCAGCTTCGACCAGATGGGCCGTCCCGCCTTCCCCAGCCGCGAGCAGATCGCACAGCTGCGCGCCGCCGGCAAGCTGGCTGCACCGGAGCAGTTGGACGTCACCAACGGCAAATTCGAGATCACGGTTCCGCCGCAGGGGCTGGTGGTGGTAGAGCTGCACTGAGGTCGAGTGCGTCCAGGTTGAGCACAAAGGCCGCGTTGGACGCGGCCTTTGTGCTTCAGGGAACCCGAGACCGCGGCGGCGTTCGGGAATATTCGCTGCCAGTACGGTTGCCTGTCATGTCAGCGTGGACGGGATCCATTTTCAAGGGCCTGTTCTATCCACGCGGCCATGCATGCAACCGCTTTGGCATGGCGAACTGTCGCGCCGATACTCCCTAATTCTTGTCGTCTGCCATCTGGGCACGGGTCCGCAGCAGGGCGCGTTCGCGCTCGTTGTGGGCCAGTGCGGCAGCGCGCTCGAACTCGGCGCGCGCTTCACCGGCGCGCCCCAGCCGGCACAGCAGATCGCCGCGCACAGCGGGGAGCAGGTGGTACTGCGCGAGGCCGGGTTCGGTCAGCAGGCCATCGACCAGTTCCAGACCGGCGTCGGCGCCAAAGGCCATCGCCACTGCCACCGCACGGTTGAGCGCGATCACTGGCGACGGCGCGATCTGCATCAGCGCGTCGTACAGCGCGGCAATACGCGTCCATTCGGTAGCCTCTGCGCTGGCGGCGCGCGCGTGACAGGCGGCTATGGCGGCCTGCAGCGCGTAGGGACCCAGCGGACCGGGAAGCGCCTCGGCGCGCGCCAGCGCATCGAGGCCGCGACGGATCAGCAGATGATCCCAGCGGCGGCGATCCTGCTCGGCGAGCAGGATCGCGCTGCCCTGCGCGTCCACGCGCGCGTCCAGCCGCGAAGCCTGGATTTCCATCAGCGCGAGCAGGCCCAGCACCTCCGATTGCTGCGGCATCAGCCCGGCCAGCACGCGGCCAAGCCGAAGCGCTTCACCGCACAGCGCCGGGCGCATCCACTCGGGCCCGGCAGTGGCGGCGTAGCCCTCATTGAACATCAGGTAGAGCACTTCCAGCACCGAGGCGAGGCGGGCATGCAGCGCGTCGCCCCGCGGCACCTCGAATGGCACACGCGCGGCGGCCAGGCTGCGTTTGGCGCGCACGATGCGCTGCGCGATGGTGGGCTCGGGCTTGAGGTAGGCGCGCGCGATTTCGGCGGTAGACAGGCCGCCCATCACACGCAGGGTGAGCGCACTGCGCGCCTCCGGTGCGAGTACGGGGTGGCAGGCGGTGAAGATCAGCCGCAGCAGGTCGTCGCCGATGTCGTCGTCGAGCCGCGTATCGACCATCTCGCTGAACTCGCGCGCGGCGATGTCGCGCTGGATATCGAGCTCGTGGCCGAGCTGGGTGTGGCGCGGCGCGGCCATCTTCTCGTGGCGCAGATGATCCAGCGCGCGACGCTTGGCGGCGGTCATCAGCCAGGCACCGGGACGCGCGGGCACGCCCAGCTCCGGCCAGTGCTCCAGCGCCGCCACCAGCGCGTCCTGCGCGCAGTCCTCGGCCAGCCCCAGGTCATGGGTGATGCGCGCCACGTGCGCCACCACACTGGCCGACTCGATGCGCCAGATCGCGGCGATGGCGCGCGCCACGTCGCTGTCGGCCGCACTCATGACGAGCGGCCGCGTTGCTTGCTGGAGGGCTGCCGGCTTGATTCGGCCACGTGGAGCCAGGCTTCTCGTGCCAGCGCGATCCGGCGTGACGGATCCGCCGCGGTGATCACCACCCGTTCGCGCATCACGCGGCCATGGCCCATGTCGAAAGGCGCGCCCGCGCCGTTCTCCAGCAATTCGGCGACGCGCGCCTGCGGCAGCTTCACCACGAAGCGCTCGCGCGAGGCCAGCATCGCAAAAATCTTGCCGTGCGCGCGCAGCGTGGCCGCGCCGAAGCCCCGCGTCGATGCGCCCTGGCTGACCCCGGCTTCGGCGCACAGCGCGGCAACGACGACTGCATAAGTTTTTCGAACGAGGGAGTTAGCGGACGTTGGCATGACAGCCCCAGGCTCAGGCGGCGCGTGACGACAGCATGGCGCAATCGAGCGACATCGTGTTCAGCCTCCGGGCGAAGCCGGTGGTGCGGCATGCTGATTCGCACGCGCCAGCGCCGCTTGCGCAGAAAGACGTGCGTGGCACGCTCACCGGCGACTTCATGGCTGCACTCATGGCCCGGCGCCGGCAGATCCAGGCCGGCCCACAGAGGCTCGCCGTCGCCGAGCAGCACGGCCCGGATCGCCCGATGCAGCACGCCGACAAGTCCCGCACGCAGGTACTGCCGGAACTGTGGCGACGCCACCGCCAAGGTGCACATCGCGGCCGTCGGCCGCCACGGTGACCTGCGCCAGCGCTGCATCCAGGCCCTGCGTGACAAAGCGGAACGCCGTGCCGCCGGCCATCCGCGGCGGCGCGCGCGGATGACGCGTCAGGACGAACATCGGCGTGTGACGCGGCGGTTCCCCGCCCCACCAGTCTCTCCAGCTCTCATGCGGCCACGGTCCGCGCACCGGGCCGAACATGTTGCGGCCCGCGCTCCAGGCGCCGATGCCGGCCAAGCCCTGCTCTGCCATGCCGCTATCGACGCCCGTTTCGCCATCGTCAAGACCGTGCATCTGCCGCCATGCGCGCGTGGGCAAGAACCACTCCATCAACTCCGCCCCCTCACGCCGAGCGGATTTCGCAGATCCTGATTCGGCCCGGCGGCATAGCCGTCAAGGGAGACCGCAAGACTCTGGACTTTGAGTTTCGACATGGCATCACTCCGCAGAGGATCCGGTGGCCGGCCCGCCGGTGTCGGCCTCGACCAGCTGAGCCAGCAGCTGCAGCGACTGCTGCCAGCCCAGATAGCACGCCTCGACGGGGATCGCCTGCGGCATGCCCGCCTGCACCACCTGCAGCTCGACGCCGCAAAACACCGGGCGCAAGGTGATGGTCGTTTCCATCACGCCCGGCAGATTCGGGTCGTCGAACCGGTCCGTGTGGCGAATCCGCTCGTTCGGCAGCAGCTCCAGGTACTCGCCGCCGAAGACGTGACTCTGGCCCGTGCTGAAGCTGGTGAACGACATGCGGTAGCTGCCGCCCACTTGCGCGTCCAGGTGGTGAACCTTGCCGGTGAAGCCGTGGGGCGGCAGCCACTTGGCCAGGGCGTCGGCGTCGAGAAAAGCGCGATAGACGCGCTCAGCCGGCGCGCGCAGGACGCGGTGAAGCCGAACGGTGTTAGTGCTCATGATCCTTCCTCAGGGTCGATCGACGGGTGGTACATCATCCACCGACAGCGACCGGCCGCCTCGATCTGCAACCGCGGCCGGCCTGCGCTCACGGCACATGGCAGGGCGCGCACTCGCGCACCTCGACCGTGGCGAAGCGGGCGGCAGGACAGGCTTGCGCGATGGCGACCGCCTCGTCACGGCTGGCGCAGTCGATGAGGAAAAATCCACCGATCATTTCCCTGGCCTCGGCAAAAGGGCCGTCGCGCAACTGCGGCTTGCCATCGTGCATCTGCACGCGCACGCCGTGATGGTCGGGGCGCAGCGACTCGCCGGCCAGCAGCTGGCCGCGCGATGCCAGGTCCTCACCAAAGCGCTGCATCTCCTCGTAGCGCGCATGCCCTTCGGCCTCGCTGCGCACTTCGCGCTGGCCGCGCGGTTCGACGATCGACAACAGGAATTTCATCGGCTCGCTCCCTTGGCTTGTGCTGAGGCTACTGCATCGAATGCAGGCCGATGGTATTGCCCTCGGTGTCCACCGCCAGCGCGATGTGGCCGTAGTCGCCGATGGCCATCCTGGGCCGCTCGATGCGCCCGCCGGCAGTCGCCACGCGGGCCGCTTCCACGGCGCAGTCGGTGCAGCTGAAATACACCAGCGTGCCGAGGCCGCCGGAGGGCGCGCCCGGCATCTTCACCAGCGCACCGCCTGCGCCCCAGCGTTCCGGCTGCGCCGGGAAAGCCCACAGCTCCATGCCCGCATCCGGCATGGAAACGGGCGTGGCCAGCCGCTGCAGCGTGCACTGGAACACAGCCTCGTAGAAACGGCGCGCGCGCGGGATGTCCTGCACATGGATCTCGAACCAGTCGACGGGGTTGCGCTCCATGACGTTCTCCTGCGAAATGCTGTTGAAGGATCCTTTTGGAATGCGCCGCTCAGCCCATGGCGGCGGCCGCGCCAGCCTGGATCTGCTCCGGACTGAGGTCGCGCTGGTGGGTCGCCACCGACCAGTGGTGACCAAACGGATCTTCCAGCTGACCATAACGATCGCCCCAGAACATGTCGGCCAGCGGCATGGTGACCTTGGCGCCGGCGCCCACCGCGCGCGCCACGCTGGCATCGGCGTCCTGCACCTGCAGATGCAGCGTCACCGGCGAGCCCTCCAGAGCCTGCGGGCCGAGCGCGCCGCAGCTCGCGCGTTCTTCGGTGAGAAACAATTGCGAGTCGCCGATCAGCACCGCGGCGTGCAGCACGCTGCCGTCCGGCGCCGGCAGGCGAAACAGCTCGATGGCGCCAAAGGCGCGCGCGTAGAAGTCGATCGCCTGACTCGCGCCGCGGCAGACCAGGTATGGCGTGAGGCTGTGCATGCCGTCGGGAATGGCTTTGACCTTGCTCATGGGACTCTCCTGTGAATGGCTGGCCATGGGTGGGCGTGTCGCACCCTGCCGATACGACGGGCGAGCACGCGCGACATCGACATCCCGGCGACTATTTCGACACTGCCAGCTCGCGGAAACGCTCGACCGTCACCGGACGGCGCGAAATCGTCCAGCTCGAACAGCTGGCGCACCTCGATCCCGGCCGGCTGACCTTGGCCGGCCGGGTTGGGAAAGCGCCGCGCCCATTCCAGCGCCTCCTCGCGCCACTGCACCTGGATCAGGGTGTAGCCGGCGATCAACTCTTTGACTTCGATGAACGGACCGTCGATGACGGCGCAGCGCTCGCCGTCATGACGCACACGCCAGCCCCGGCGGCCGGCCTGCAGGCCGTGGGCGTCGGGCAGGATGCCGGCCCGCGCCAGCTCTTCGTGGTGGGCAGCCATCTCGGCGAGCACGATGGGATCGGGCTGAAAGCCGGTGCCGGCCTTGGCCTCGAATGCAGGGTACAAGCCGCCGGTTCCAGAGCATCGAAATGCGGCAGGCCGGAAAATCTCCGTTCGCACCGAGCCCTTCGACGGGCTCAGGACAGGCGTAGCTCGCGTCAACGAGCGAAGTCCAAGCGCCCATCTGGCCTGGCCCTTCGACTTCAGCCTTGCGGCCCAAGCCGACGAAGGGGGTAGACTGACTTCGACGCTCATCAGGGAAGGTTTGCGACCGTCCATGACCTCTGGCGCCTGGCCTGCGCTTCATGAATACGTATGCAGCCGCTGGTTGCTGCAGCGCGACGCTGCCTACCATGCAGGACCTCGCGGCCCCGTCGATGTTGCGGCTGCAGCATGCGGCAAGCGTGGCGCCGTGACATAACAGCTGCCAGAGGACTCCTGCCGATGACCCATACCAGCCCCATTTCAGTGCGCGCGGCGCTTCCATGCTGAGCCTGTTGCTGAGCGCCGCGATGGCGGCGAGTCCCGGCGTACCGGCGTGGCACGACGGACTGGACTGGCACGGCGTGCACGTCAGCATCGACCGCGACGCCCACGACAGCTACACGCTGGCGTGGCCATTCGGGCAGCGCGTGATTGCCGCGCAGCCGCTGCAGGTCGACACCGCCAGCCCGCTGTTCAACGGGCTGTATGCGATGGCGCAGGACGACCTGCAGCTCGA
>JAJXTX010000188.1 GCA_021783385.1 Pseudomonadota bacterium | reverse complement strand
CTGACCCGTCTGCCTTTATAGTTACATATGAAACCAATTGCAAGGAACACCGCCGCAGTGACCCCCAAGCGCCAACCGGCTCCCGCCACCGCTGAACACGCCCCGCTGCAGCTGGAGCATTTCCTGCCCTACCGGCTGTCGATCCTGTCCAACACCATCAGCCAGACGATCGCCGACGACTACCAGCGTCGCTACGACATCTCGGTCACCGAATGGCGCGTGATGGCGGTGCTGGCGCGCTTCGAAGGTTTGTCCGCGCGCGAGGTGGCCGAGCGCACCGCGATGGACAAGGTGGCAGTGAGCCGCGCGCTGGCACGACTGGTCGAGGCCGGCCGGGTCAGCCGCAGCATCCACGACAACGACAAGCGGCGCTCGGTGCTGGGCCTCACCGACGCCGGCTGGGCCGTGCACGACGAGGTCGCGCCGATGGCGCGGGCGCGCGAGCGCGAGGTGCTGGCCCGGCTCAGCGAGGAGGAGCGGACCTGGCTGGTGCGGATCCTGGATCGCCTGATGGAAAGCGGACTGCCCGGCACGGGCGGCAGCGGATCAGCTTGAGACCCGCGACGGCCGCGAAGTCTGCGGGTCAGCGCGCCACCGGCCCGTGGTGCCGCATGCGCCACCACGCCAGCAGAAACAGCGCCATGAACAACAGGTCGACGCAACCGGCCAGCAGCATCCGCGTCGGCAGCCGATGCTGCGCGTACAGCACCAGCATCGCCAGCCCGAAGCCGAGTTTCTCCAGCATGGCCGGAATCATCAGCGGCCGATGCCGCAGCGGGTCGCGCGCCAGCTGCAGGAACAGCACCTGCCAGGCCAGCGCCACGCCGATGAAGCCGTAGTAGAACTCGGGATGGGTGAGCGCCGGCGCCAGCATCGCCTCCTGGAAGTACATCGGAACCAGCGCCAGCACGCCGTAGATGGCAGCGAACAGGAACACCCAGCGTGCGAACTTCATGCCTGCCTCCGGTGATCAACTCATGCAGTGGCCAATGCCTGCCTGAGCTTCTGCTCGGCCATCGAGAGCAGATTATGCGGCCCCACGCCGTGGTCGGCACTGCGTTCGACCACCGCGATCCGGCGACCGCCGTGCGCGCCAGCCAGCGCGGCGGTCTGGCCGTAGATGGCATGCATCAGGCCTGCGAGCTCCGGCTTGGCATGTCCCAGCGAAACCACCCCGAGCCAGCGGCCGGACCAGCGCACGCCGTGCATCCCGGGCAGCAGCTGCTGCTGCAGGAATTCCCCCTCGTTGGCGAGCAGCTTCGTGCCGGCAGGGCTGTCCATGACGTCGGCCTGCGGCGGCAGCGCCATCAGGCTGATACCGATGCAGCGGTCGCCGCTCGACTTGTCGTTCCACATCAGCTTGAGCAGCTCCAGCGCCGCCTCCCTTTTCATCAGGCCGGTCTCGGCATCGAAATCCGCCAGCCGATGGTTTTGCCAGAGCAGGTTGAACTGCAGCACCGCCGCCAGTATGGCCGAGCCACCGGTGACGAAGACCACCCACAGGCCTGCCCAGTGCGCGGCATGCAGCGCACGCAGGTTCATCCCGTGCATGTCGACGACGGCATCGATGACGGTGATGGCGAGCGCGATCGGCAGCGATTCCAGCAGGGTCATCGGGAACAGGGCCAGCCCCGAGATGTAGATGATCGGCAGCTGGCGATAGAGGAAGATCGCCGCCGACTGCGTCTCGCTGAGATGGGCATGGCCGAGCTGCCAGGCGCTGAACACGGGCTGGGCATACAGCTCGAACAGTGCCGGTATCGCCATCAGCACGACCACCGACAGATATGACACTCGCCAGGTCGCCCGTTCCATCACCACCAGCGAAAAAAGCAGCAGCAGGCCGAGGCCGAGGGTGGCCATGAGCCGACCGAATACCAGCCGGCTGACGACCTCGGCGGGAAAGATCACGATGTCGGCCAGGATCCACATCGGCACCAGGATCATGAAGATCCAGGTCAGTACCTCCATCCGGCGCAGCACGATCCGCGCGCGCTCGTGCTCGAACATCGGCGATGCAGGAGCCCGGAACAGATGGATCGGGCGCTCCTCGTCAGTGCCGATGAAGTAGGACAGCTGCTTGTGCAGAAACGTGGCAGGGTTCATCGGGCGCCTCGGAAGGGTGCGCATTCGGCAGTGACCCGTCGCGCGCGGGAAGGCGCGGATCGGTGCTCTGCAAAAGGCCTTGGCCGATGCTCGGCGCGGCGATGATAGGGCGTGGCGTGGCGCCGGTAACTGACTTGGGACAAGGCGGTGCGGCATCACCGGCAGGGGCATCGGACCGCCGCTGCGAGCGTGGCTTCAGCGCACGCCGTGCATCAGCCGGTTGATCAGCGGCGCGATCAGCAGCAGCAGCGCACCGGCACCAGCCAGCAGCCAGAAGCTGAAGCTGAAACCGCTCAGCGCCGAGGCGGCGGTCATGCCGCTGTCGCCGCTGATGTAGCCGGCCAGCAGGCCGGACAGGTTGCCGCCCACCGCCAGCGACAGGAACCAGCCGCCCATCGCCAGCCCGACCAGCCGCGGCGGCGCCAGCTTGGTCACCATCGACAGTCCGATCGGCGACAGGCACAGCTCACCCACCGTCTGCAGCACGTAGCACAGCGTCAGCGGCCAGAACGGGATCAGCCCGCGGCCGCCCGGCAGGTGTGCCAGCGCGTACATCAGCACCGCGAAGCCGAGCCCGTTGAAGACCAGCCCCAGTCCGAACTTGCGCGGGATCGACGGCTCGCGTCCGCGTGCGGCGAGCAGGCTCCACCCCAGCGTCACCAGCGGCGCCAGCACGATGATCGCCAGCGGGCTCACCGACTGGAACCAGCCCACCGGAAACACCCAGCCACCGAACATGCGGCGGTCGACCAGGTTCTCGGCGAGAAAATTGAACGAGGTACCGAGCTGGAAGTAGAACATCCAGAACACGATGTTGAAGGCGAAGATGATCAGCATTGCCACCACCCGATCGACCTGCACCCGCCCGCGCCGCCATGCCTCGACCAGCAGCAGCGCCGCCACCGCCGCGAACAGCACGCCGAGCACCCACGACAGCCCGGCGGTGACGAACGCCAGCAGCAGATACACCAGCGGCACCGCCACCAGCACGCCCAGCAGCACCCATGCCACGCGCATCCGGCTGGCCGCTTCCGGCGCCGGTCGACCCACGCCCTTGAGGCCGCGGCGGCCAAACCAGAACCAGCACAGGCTGAGCAGCATGCCGACGCCGGCCGCACCGAACACGATGCGGTAGTTCTGCTGCAGCGGCGTGTCGGTGAAGTGGCTGGCCAGCCAGCCGGTCAGCAGCGGCGCCAGCAGCGCGCCGCCGTTGATGCCCATGTAGAACAGGGTGAAGCCGCGGTCGCGGCGCGGATCATCGCGACCGTAGAGCTGCCCGACCATCGAGGAGATGTTCGGCTTGAACAGACCGTTGCCGACAATCACCAGCGCCAGCCCGACCAGGAACAGCGTGCGGCTGGGCAGCATCACCACGAACAGGCCGACGGCCATCACCAGCGCACCGAGCAGGATCGAGCGCTGGTAGCCGATCACGCGATCGGCGACGTAGCCGCCGAAGATGCTGGCGGCGTAGATCAGCGCCGTGTACGCGCCATAGATCGTGCTGGCCCACGCCTGGCCGGCCGGGTCGCCGTGATAGAAGTGCGCCACGATGTACAGCGCCAGCGCCCAGCTCACGCTGTAGAACGCGAAGCGCTCCCAGAACTCGGTCATGAACAGCATCCACAGCGGACGCGGATGCCCCAGCAGCTGCGGATAGGCCGGCACCTGGCCGTCGACGCGCGCGGTTTCGCTCATGCCATCCTCGTTGGTCGGGCTGCGGGGCCTCAGATGTAACCGGCCGCGCGGCGGCGGTCAACGACCGGCACAAACGGTTCCAGCGCCGCCCGACGCGCTCAGCGCACGCCGTGCATCAGGCGGCGGATCGCCGGCGCGGCCAGCAGGAACACGATCGCCACCGCCAGCCCCAGCCAGAACAGCAGCCCGTACACATGCGCGTAATCGGCCATCCCGCTCAGCGCGCTGGCGCCGGCGCCGGCGGCAGTCTGCGTGGCGATCCAGCCGGCCAGCTGATAGGCCAGCGCATAACCGAAAAACCAGCCGCCCATCGCCAGCGAGGCATCCTCCGGCGCGGCCAGCTGCCCGACCAGGGCGTAACCGATCGGCGACAGCGCCAGCTCGCCCAGCGTCTGCAGCAGATAGCACAGCGCCAGCACGCCCCAGCCGATCTTGCCGTCGGCGCCGCCGAGGTGGTGGATCGCCCATGCCGTCGTACCGTAGCTGAGTGCCACCAGCAGCAGGCCGATGCCGAACTTGCGCGCGGTGGACGGATCGCGCCCGCGCCGGTCCAGCCACGGCCACAACAGCGCGGCGAACGGCGCGAAGACCAGGATGTACAGCGGATTGGCGGCCTGGAACAGGGTGTAGTGGAACGGCGCGTCGACGTGATCGCGGGCAAAGAAATTGAGCGAGGTCACGCCCTGCAGGCTGAGCGCCCAGAACGCCACCAGCGCCACGAACAGCAGCAGCAGGGCCAGGTAGCGTTGCGTCTGCACGCGATCGCCGCGGCGCACGCAGCTGGCCACGAAGTACAGCACCAGCAGCCCCATCAGCAGGTACATGGCCCAGCGCAGCACCACCGGCTGCGACAGCAGCAGGGCGGTCGGATACACCAGCACGGCGGTGGCCAGCAGCACCCACCACGGCGCGCGCGGGCTGTGCTGGTGATCGCCCGCCGGCAGCAGCGGATCGAGCTTGTGCCGGCGCAGCTCGAACAGCAGCGCGGCCAGCGCCATGCCCACCGCCGCCGCCACGAAGCCCCAGCGGTAGCCGAACTGCCGCCCGATCAGATCGGCACAGACGAAGGGCGTGACGAACGAGCCCAGGTTGATCGCCAGGTAGAACAGCGTGTAGCCGCTGTCGCGGCGCGGATCGTTGCCGGCGTAGTTGCGCCCGATCAGCACCGTCAGCGGAATGCCCAGCCCGGTCGCCAGCGCAAACAGCGCCAGGCCGATCTCGAAACCGGGCAGCGTGGGCAGCGCCATCAGCAGCAGCGACAGCGTGCACAGCCACAGCGACAGCGACAGCGCGCGCGTCTCGCCGAGGATCCTGTCGGCGACGTAGCCGCCGATGATCGGCGTGGCATACATCAGCGCCAGAAAGCCGCTGGTCAGCAGATCCGCCTGCTGCTGCGCGGCGCCCG
>JAJXTX010000187.1 GCA_021783385.1 Pseudomonadota bacterium | reverse complement strand
GGTCACGGCGCACCGGCGGCCGGACTGATAGAATATGCCCCCTTGCGCGCCGCCCTGGCCGGTGCCGCTTCCTGTTTCGAGGTTCCCATGTCATCCCCCGTCTCCGACAACGCCCCGGTTCCGTCCGGCTTTGGCGCGCTTGCGCTGCACCCCGATGTCCTGCGCGTGCTCGCCGATGTCGGCTACGAGTCGCCCTCGCCGATCCAGGCCGCCACCATCCCGCCGCTGCTGGAAGGGCGCGACGTGCTGGGCCAGGCGCAGACCGGCACCGGCAAGACGGCCGCCTTTGCGCTGCCGATCCTGTCGCGCATCAGCCCGCGCGCGGGCAAGCCGCAGGCGCTGGTGCTGGCGCCCACGCGCGAGCTGGCGATCCAGGTGGCCGAGGCGTTCCAGCGCTACGCCGCGCACATCCCCGGCTTCCAGGTGCTGCCGATCTACGGCGGCCAGAGCTACGGCCCGCAGCTGCATTCGCTCAAGCGCGGCGTGCACGTGGTGGTCGGTACACCAGGCCGCGTGATCGACCACATGGACAAGGGCACGCTGGACCTGTCCGAGCTGAAGTACCTGGTCCTCGACGAGGCCGACGAGATGCTGCGCATGGGCTTCATCGACGACGTCGAGAAGGTGCTGCAGGCCACGCCGCCGCAGCGCCAGGTCGCGCTGTTCTCGGCCACCATGCCTACGGTGATCCGCAAGATCGCGCAGCGCCATCTGAAGGATCCGGTCGAGGTCACGATCAAGTCCTCCACCAGCACCGCGCCAAACATCCGCCAGCGCTACTGGTTCGTCAGCGGCATGCACAAGCTCGATGCGCTCACCCGCATCCTCGAGGCCGAGCCGTTCGACGCGATGATCATCTTCGCGCGCACCAAGCAGGCCACCGACGAACTGGCCGGCAAGCTGCAGGCACGCGGTCTGGCCGCTGCCGCGATCAATGGCGACATCGCGCAGCCGCAGCGCGAGCGGGTGATCCAGCAGCTGAAGGACGGCAAGCTCGACATCCTGGTCGCCACCGACGTGGCCGCCCGCGGACTCGACGTGGACCGCATCAGCCACGTGTTCAACTACGACATCCCCTACGACACCGAAAGCTACGTGCACCGCATCGGCCGTACCGGCCGCGCCGGGCGCAGCGGCGAGGCGATCCTGTTCGTCAGCCCGCGCGAGCGCGGCATGCTCAACGCGATCGAACGTGCCACCCGCCAGCCGATCGAGCAGATGCAGCTGCCGTCGGTGGAAGTGGTCAACGACGTGCGCATCGGCAAGTTCAAGCAGCGTATCAGCGACACCCTCGCGGTCGGCGACCTGGGCCAGTTCCAGCAGCTGATCGAACAATACGAACAGGAGCACAACGTGCCGGCGGTGGAGATCGCTGCCGCGCTGGCGCGCATCGCGCAGGGCGACCAGCCGCTGCTGCTGCCACCGACGCCGAAGCGCGAGAAGTACGAGCCGGCCGCACGCGAGCGCCCCGCGCGCGAGCCGCCTGCCCGTGGCCGCGTCTCGCGCGACCGCACCGGGCCCGAGCGTCCGCCGGTCGAGCGCCCCGCCCGCGAGCACGTCGGCGCAGCCTCCCGGCCCGCGCACGAGCGCGCCGCCCCGGCCAGCCGCGCACCACGCGAGCATGGCGCGCACGAGGGTGCGCCGCCGCGCGACTTCGGCCCACGCCCGCTGCGCGCACATGCCACCGAGGAGGGCAAGAAGACCTACCGCGTCGAGGTCGGCCACGAGCACGGCGTCAAGCCGGGCAACATCATCGGTGCGATCGCCAACGAGGCGGGGCTGGACAGCCAGTTCATCGGCCGCCTCAGCATTCGCGATCACTACAGCCTGATCGACCTGCCCGACGGCATGCCGCCGGAAGTGTTCGAGCACCTGAAGAAAGTGTGGGTGGTGCAGCAGCAGCTGCGCATCCATGAATGGGACGGCCAGGACGCGGCATCGGGCAGCACCACGCCGCCACGCAAGCCGGGCGGCTTCGGCAAACCCGGCGGCTTCAAGCCCGCCGGCGCGCGCGCGGGCGGCGGCAAGCCCGGTGGCTTCAAGCCCGGCGGCAGCAAGCCACCGCAGCGCAAGTAGCCCGACCGCAAGCTGCCGGACCGCCGCGGCCGGCATGGTTCCGGCCGCGCGACGGATTGTTTCCGCCGACGCTGCTGCAAACGGCGGGGTCGCCCATACTTCAGGGCGACCCTTCCCAGGCGATCACGTCATGCACCCGCTGCCCAGCCTCTACATCTCGCACGGCTCACCGATGACGGCGCTGCAGCCCGGCCTCACCGGCGCGCGGCTGGCCGAACTGGCCGCCACGCTGCCGCGTCCGCGCGCCATCGTGATCGCCAGCGCACACTGGCTGTCGCGCAGCCCGCAGATCGGCGGCGCCGCGCAGCCCGCGACGATTCACGACTTCGGCGGCTTTCCCGCCGCCCTCTACCAGCTGCGCTATCCGGCGCCCGGTGCGCCGGCGCTGGCCGAACGCGTGGCCGACCTGCTGGACAAGGCCGGGCTGCCCGCGCGCATCGACCCGCAGCGCGGGCTCGATCACGGCGCGTGGGTGCCATTGCGGCTGCTGTATCCGGACGCCGACATTCCGGTGCTGCCGCTGTCGATCCAGCCCGCGCTGGGGCCGGCCCACCAGTACGCGCTGGGCCAGGCGCTGGCGCCGCTGTGCAGCGAGGGCGTGTTGCTGATCGGCTCCGGCAGCATCACCCACAACCTGCTCGATCTGGGCGCCGGTTACAGCGATCAGCGGCAGGCGCCGTACGTGCAGCCCTTCATCGACTGGATCGAGCAGCGGTTGGCCGCCGGCGACCTCGACGCCCTGCTCGACTATCGACGCCAGGCGCCGTTCGCCGAGCACGCGCACCCCACCGACGAGCATCTGCTGCCGCTGTTCGTGGCGCTGGGCGCGGCCGGGGCGCAGGCCAGGGCGCAACGGATCGACGCCGGCATCGACCTGGGCCTGCTGGCGATGGACATCTATCGCTTCGACGCGGCGGCCTGAAGCAGCGCGCTGGCGGGACGAGGTGGCTGCGGCCAGTCCTGCGGCGTCAGCAGCGGCAGGCCATGCGCGCGGCGCGCCTTGTCGCACTGCGGGCTGACCGCGCCGAACTCCCACGACGGCGCCACCTCGCGGCACACCGACGGCCGCTGCGCGTAGATGCCGCAGTGCGCCGCGGTACCCACCGTGCCCTGCAGCGCCACGCAGCGCGGCTGCGCGGCATTGGTGCCGCGCATGGCGAGTCGATGCGGATCGAGTTTTTCGGTCAGCTGCGGCGGCACGACGCCACCCAGCGCGGACTCGGCCTCCGACCAGTGGAAGGCCACCCGGAAGTGGGCGCAGCAGGCGCCGCAACGCAGGCAGGGATGCTCCATCGGATCGGCGCGCTACGGCACGCTGGCAAACGTGTCGCACAGGTTCATGTCGCCGCTGTCGCTGCGCGCGCCTTTCTGCCACTCCATACATCCTCCGCCGGCTGCCGTGCCGCGACGATAGCCGCTGGCCGGGATTCACGCCATGCAGGGGCAGCGGTTAGAGTGGGCGATCTTTCACGAGGAACCTTCATGAGCCACCTGCCTGCGCTGGTCACCCTGCTCACCGTGCTGCTGCTGCTCGGCGTCACTTTTGCGGTCGGCCGCGCCCGCGGCAAATACGCCATCAAGGCGCCGGCAGTCAGCGGACATCCCGCGTTCGAGCGCGCCTACCGCGTACAGATGAATACGGTGGAGAACACCGTGATGTTCCTGCCCACGCTGTGGCTGGCGGCCAACTTCGGCTTCGCCGGCTGGGCCGGCGTGGCCGGACTGGTCTGGCTGGTTGGCCGCGCGTGGTACGCGCTGGCCTACCTGCAGGACGCCGGCAAGCGCGGCGGCGGTTTCATGCTGGGCATGCTCGGCTGGGCCGCGCTGCTGGTGATGGCCAGCATCGGCGTGGTGCGCGCCATGCTGCTCGGCTGAAGCGGCCACGGCGCGCGCGGGCGCCGGGCGGGCGTTGAACGCCGAGGCCGCTGCGCGGTCAATCCACGACCCAACTTCATTGTCACCGGCCCGCCCGCGGCTGCCTCTGCAGGGATGTCATGTATCACCAGGTTTCTGCCGCGCCTCCGTCGCTTCCGCCCGCTGCCGATCCATTCTCACGCCCTGCACCGGCGCCCGGGCTGGGTGCGGCGGCGGGGCTGATCGCGCTGTATTTCGCGCTGCAGCTGGTCGCCAGCGGGGTGATGGCGCTGGCGCTGGGCATCGCCAGCGGCTTCGTGCACCTGACGCAGGGCTTCGCCCAGGTTGGCCCCGGCATCCGCGCGATGCTCGCGCAGCCGGGCCGACCGGCGCTGCTGGCGATCGTCACGCTGGGCGTGGCCGCGGGCCTCACCCTGCAGCTGGCCTGGCGCCGCTGGCCCGCCCTGTGGCGGCAGGCGCGGCCGCCGGGTTTCGGTTTCACGCTGCCCCGGCAGGGCTGGTTTTTTGCGCTGGCGATCGCGCTGGGGCTGGTCGCGCCGCTGCTCGGCGGCTGGCTCACGCAGCTGCTGGCGCACGGCCATCCGGTGACCCAGAACATCGAGCAGCTCGGCATGAGCACGCCGGCCGGCTGGCGTATCGCGCTGGCGCTGCTGGCCACCACGCTGGGGCCGCTGGTGGAAGAGCTGCTGTTTCGCGGCGTGCTGCTGTCCGCGCTGCTGCGGCGCTTTCGGATCGGCTGGAGCATGGCGATCAGTGCGCTGGTGTTTGCGCTGGCGCATCTGCCCGGCCTGCAGTTCGCGTGGTACGCATTGCCCGACCTGATGCTGCTGGCGCTGGCGCTGGCCGCGCTGCGGCTGGCTTCGCGCTCGCTCTGGCCGGCGGTGCTGGCGCACGGCGTCAACAACCTGCTGGCAGTCGCGGCCTGGTTCGTGGTGTCACACCCGCACTGAGGGCAGCGGGACTGAGGGCAGCGGGGCCAGCGCGTCGAACGCACGCAGCAGGCGCGCCGTCTCGAACAGCGGCAGCCCCATCACGCCGCTGTAGCTGCCTTGCAGATGCTCGATCAGCGCGGCGCCGCGGCCCTGGATCGCATACCCGCCGGCTTTGCCGAACGGCTCGCCGGTGGCCACGTAGGCAGCGATCGTCGGCTCGTCCAGCGCGGCAAAGCGCACCTGCGAGAGGCAGCTTTCGCTCCGCTCGCGCATGGCACCGACCAGCCACACCACCGAGATCACTTCATGCGTGCGCCCCGACAGCCGGCGCAGCATCGCCGC
>JAJXTX010000186.1 GCA_021783385.1 Pseudomonadota bacterium | reverse complement strand
GATGCCAGCGTGCTGCCGCGCCGGCGCAAGGCGTGGGCAGCCTGGAACGCATGGCTTCCGCGCGATCCTGCCGAGGCCTGCACGGTCAGCTACTGCATGAACCTGCTGCAAGGTATCGAGTCGCCCGAACCGTTCGTGGTAACGCTGAACCGCAGCGCCGCGATCGCCCCTGACAAGGTGATCGCGCGCATGCGCTATCACCACCCGGTCTACACGCTCGCCTCGGTCGCCGCGCAGGCGCGCAAGGCCGAGATCCAGGGCCAGCGTCACACCTGGTTTGCCGGTGCCTATTGGGGCTGGGGCTTTCACGAGGACGGCATGCGCAGCGCGGTCGAAGTGGCCGCTGCGCTCGGCGTGCGCTGGCCAGCGGGCATCACCATGCAGCCGGCTGTCGACGCCGAGGAGCTGGCTGCGTGAGCGCAGTGGCCGCCAGCGCGATTGTGGCTGCCCCGCTGGCCAGCGCCGTCTACGAGGGCACGGTGCGCCATCGCCGGCTGGCGCCGCACGCGCACACCTTCAACTACCGCATGGCGCAGCTCTACCTGGATCTGGATGAAGTCGACCAGGTGTTTCGCCAGCGCTGGCTGTGGTCGAACGAGCGGCCCAACCTGGCGCAGTTCCGGCGCAGCGATTACCTCGGCCCGGCCGAACTGCCGCTGGCCGAGGCGGTGCGCCAGCGCGTGGAGCAGGCCTGCGGGCAGCGCCCCGCCGGGCCGATCCGGCTGCTGACCCACCTGCGCTACTGCGGGCTGGTGTTCAACCCGGTCAGCTTCTACTACTGCTACGCCGAGGACGGCGTGAGCCTGGTCTGCATCCTCGCCGAGATCACCAACACGCCGTGGCGCGAACGGCACGCCTACGTGCTGCCGGTGGAATCCGCGCAAGCGCAGGGCCGCGCGCTGAGCTGGAGCTTCCCCAAGACCTTCCACGTTTCGCCGTTCATGCCGATGGATCGCCAGTACGCCTGGCGCTTCACCGCGCCAGCGGACGATCTGCACGTGCACATGGACGTGCTGCGCGATGGCGAACGCGAGTTCGACGCCACCCTCACCCTGCAACGGCGGCCGCTCACCGGTGCCTCGCTGGCACGCGTGCTGTGGCGCTACCCGCTGATGACGGCGCAGGTCGTCGGCGCCATCCACTGGCAGGCGCTCCGGCTCTGGCTGAAACGCAACCCCGTCCACGATCACCCGCAAGCGCTTTAGAGGCACACATGAACGCCATGGTCAAACCGAGCATCCCCGCAGCCGTCCAGACGGCCATTCCCTCCGCCGGCGCGCGCTTCCTGCGCCAGCGCCTGCTGGCCAGCATGGCCGGACTGCGGCACGGCCGGCTGGTATTGCGCGACGCGCTGGGCACGGTCGAACTGGGCACGCCGGCAGCGCAGCAGCCCGATCTGGCGGTGCACCTGGATGTGCTTGACCCGGCCTTCTATCGCGCGGTGGCGGCGAACGGCAGCGTCGGCGCCGGCGAGGCGTGGATGGACGGCCACTGGCAGTGTGACAACCTGGTCGGGCTGATCCGGCTGCTGGTGCGCAACCGCGACCTGCTCGACGGCATGGAGACCGGCCTGGCCCGGCTCGGCGGCATGGCGATGCGCGCCTGGCACGCCCTGCAGCGCAATACGCGCAGCGGCAGCCGCCGCAACATCGCCGCGCACTACGATCTGGGCAACGATTTCTTCAAACTGTTCCTGTCGCCGGACCTGATGTATTCCTCGGCGATCTGGGATGACGCCAACGACACGCTGGAAGCGGCCTCGACGCGCAAGCTCGAGCGCATCTGCCGCAAGCTCGACCTGCAGCCGACCGATCGCCTGGTCGAGATCGGCACCGGCTGGGGCGGCTTCGCGCTGTACGCTGCGCAGAATTACGGCTGCCACGTCACCACCACCACGATCTCGCGCGAGCAGCACGCGCTGGCCAGCGAACGCGTCGCCGCTGCCGGCATGAGCAGCCACGTCACCCTGCTGCTGGAGGACTATCGTGACCTGCGCGGGCAGTACGACAAGCTGGTTTCGATCGAGATGGTCGAGGCGATCGGCGCACCCTACCTCGACGCCTACTTCGACCAGATCGGACAGCTGCTGAAGCCCGACGGACTGGCGCTGGTGCAGGCGATCACCATCGAGGACCACCGCTACGCGCAGGCGCTGAAGTCGGTCGACTTCATCAAGCGGCACGTTTTCCCCGGCAGCTTCATTCCCTCGATCAACGCGCTGCTGGCGGCCAAGACGCGCAGCAGCGACCTGGCGCTGATCCAGCTGGAGGACTTTGGCGAGTCGTACGCGCGCACGCTGCAGGCGTGGCGCCAGCGCTTCCTGGCCGCGCTGCCGCAGGTGCGCGCGCAGGGCTTCGACGAACGCTTCACGCGCATGTGGGAGTTCTACCTCGCCTACTGCGAGGGCGGCTTCCGCGAGCGGTCGATCGGCGTGGCGCACCTGCTGCTGGCCAGGCCGGACAACCGCCGCGCCCCGCTGCTGCCCCCGCTCGCGCCGCCCGCGCAGGTGCCGGCATGAAATTCTGGGTCAGCCTGATCGGCTACCAGCTGGTGTGGTTCGCCGCAGTGATCGGCGCCAGCCGCGGGCTGGCATGGCCGGGCGTGCTCGGCATGCTGGTATTCGCGACCAGCCAGCTGGCCGTATCGCGGCGCCCGCGCGCCGAGCTCGCGCTGATGGCCAGCGCCATCGCGATGGGTTTCCTGCTCGATGGCGGGCTGATCCGCACCGGCTTCGCCAGCTATGCCGCGCCGTGGCCCTCGGCGGCGCTGGCGCCGGCGTGGATCCTCGCGCTGTGGGCCAGCTTCTCGCTCACCTTCACGCAGTCGCTGGCCTACCTGCAGCAGCGCCTGTGGCTGGCCGTGCCGCTGGGCGGCATCGGCGGTCCGCTGGCCTACCTCGGCGCCGCGCGCGGCTGGCACGTGCTGAGCTTTGCCCAGCCGCAGTGGCACGGGCTGCTGTGGCTGGGCGCGGGCTGGGCGCTGGCGACCCCCGCGCTGGCGTGGCTGGCCCGGCGCTGGTCGGGCAGTCCTGGCGCGGCCGCGCTTCCCCTGCCGGGACATGCGCGATGAATCCCTGGATCGCACTGGGCGGCCTGTGGCTGCTGGCGGCCGTGATGATGACGTGCGGCTGGCTGTGGCAGCGGCCGCGAGCGAATGCCGGCATCGTCGATGTGCTGTGGGCGAGCGGCGTGGGCGGCAGCGCGGTGCTGTTTGCGCTGCTCGGTGACGGTTCGCCGTGGCCGCGCGCGCTGCTGGCGCTGCTCGGCGGCGCGTGGGGCGCGCGGCTGGCGGCGTATCTGTGGACGCGCGTGCGCGGTGAGCCGGAGGACGGCCGCTACCGCCACCTGCGCGAGCACTGGCAGGGCAATCAGCTGAAGTTCTTCCTGTTCTTCCAGGTCCAGGCGCTGCTGATCGTGCTGTTCGCGCTACCGTTCCTGGCGGTGGCGCGCAACCCGGCCGGGTTCAGCCCATGGCTGCCTGCAGCTGTCGCGATCTGGCTGTGCAGCGTGATCGGCGAGTCGATCGCCGACCGGCAGTTGGCGCGCTTTCGCCACGACCCGGCCAACCGCGGGCGTACCTGCCGCGCCGGCCTGTGGCGCTATTCGCGCCACCCCAACTATTTCTTCGAATGGCTGCACTGGTTCGCCTACGTGGCGCTGGCGCAGGGTTCGCCGATCGCCTGGCTGGCGTGGTCCGGGCCGCTGGTGATGTACGTGTTCCTGCGCTGGATCAGCGGCATCCCGTATACCGAATCGCATGCCCTGCGCAGCCGCGGCGACGACTACCGCGACTATCAGCGCAGCACCCCGATGCTGTTTCCCTGGTTTCCCAAGAGGATCAAACGATGAACATTCCCGCGCGCGATGTCGCCGAACTGCCGTCGGAGCGGCCCGCCTCCGGCCTGCTCGGCATGGCCGAGCGCGGCCGCCTGCCCGACGCGCTGCTGCGCCAGGGCATCCGCCGCCTGTGCGCGCAGCGCCTGCGCGATGAGCAGCTCGGCGGTCTGGACCAGCAGGCCGCCCGGTTTGCCGAGCGCATCGCGATGCTGCGCCAGAGCCCGGTGGCGATCCACACCGACGCCGCCAATGCACAGCACTACGAGCTGCCGCCGGCGTTTTTCCAGCTGTGCCTGGGCAAGCGGCTGAAGTATTCGGGCTGCTACTACCCGCACGGCGACGAGTCGCTGGACGAGGCCGAGAACGCGATGCTGACGCTGTACGGCGAGCGCGCCGAGCTGGCCGACGGCCAGAGCATTCTCGAACTCGGCTGCGGCTGGGGCTCGCTGACCCTGTGGATGGCCGAGCGCTATCCGAACGCGAAGATCGTGGCCGTCTCCAACTCGAACCAGCAGCGCGAGCACATCCAGGCGCAGTGCCGCCAGCGCGGCCTGTTCAACGTGCGCGTGATCACCCAGGACGTGAACCGGCTGGTGCTGGAAGCGGGCCAGTTCGACCGCTGCGTGTCGATCGAGATGTTCGAGCACATGCGCAACTACGACGTGCTGCTCGGTCGCATCGCCGGCTGGCTGCGTCCGGGCGGCAAGCTGTTCGTGCACATCTTTGCGCACAAGACCCTGATGTATCCGTTCGAGACCGCCGGCGACGACAACTGGATGGGCCGGCACTTCTTCACCGGCGGCCTGATGCCGGCCTCCGACACGCTGCTGTGGTTCCAGCGCGAGCTGCAGATCGAGCAGCGCTGGCACGTCGACGGCAGCCACTACCAGCGCACCGCCAATCATTGGCTGGCGAATCAGGACGCGCGCCGTGACGCGGTGATGGCGACCCTGATCAAGGCCTACGGTACCAAGGCCGCACCGCTGTGGTTCCAGCGCTGGCGCATGTTCTGGATGTCCTGCGCCGAGCTGTTCGGTTATGCCAACGGGCAGGAATGGCTGGTGGCGCACTATCGCTTCGTGCGCCCGTGATCGGCGCAGCGCGAACCCTCACTTGCCACACACGAAGGATGTACGCATGACTATCTCCCGAACCCTGCTGCTCAGCTGCAGCCTCGCCGTGATCAGCCTCAGCGGATGCGCCACCAGCATGACTCCGATCAAGCCCGTGCCCAAGGTCGACCTGCCCCGCTTCATGGGCAGCTGGTACGTGATTGCCTCGATCCCCTCGTTTCTGGAGAAGAAGGCGTACAACGCGGTCGAGACCTATACGCTGGAGCCGAACGGCCAGATCGCCACGGTGTTCCGCTACCGCAACAGCGGTTTCACCAC
>JAJXTX010000185.1:1306-5240 GCA_021783385.1 Pseudomonadota bacterium | reverse complement strand
GCCTACTTCGCCGGCGTCTTCGCCTCCAGCGCCTTCACCGCCGCCAGCGTTTCCTGCACGTGCTTGTTCGGGCTGAGGCTGGAGTAGACGAAGGTGATCTTGCCCGACGGCGCGATCACGTACGAGGTACGGTCCGACCAGCCGGGACGCAGCAGCAGCAGAGCGTCGTATTCCTTGGCGATCCTGGCGCCCTTGTCGGCCGCTACCGGGAACTTGCCGCTGCAGTGGTCGGCTTCCTTCGAGAAGGCGGCCAGCTGGTCGAGGTTGCCGGCGGTGACGCCGATCACGGTGGCGTGCTCGGCCTTGAACTGGTCGATCGCCTGCGAGAACAGGTGCGCCTCGATGTTGCAGCCCGCGGTGTGCGGGGCCGGGAAGAAGTACACCACCACCGGCCCTTTCTTCAGGGCGTCGGCGAGACTGAAGGTGAACGGCTTGCCGGCGAGGAAGGCCGGCGCCGAGAAATCCGGCGCCTGCGTGCCTTCCTTGAGGGCGGCGAAGGCCGGCGGGACGACGGTGGCGGCAGCGACGAGGGCAAGTGCGGCGAACTTCATCAAGGGCTTCATGGGCGCGGTTCCTGGGCGGTTGGGAAGGCAAGGGATTTATACGCCAGAAGTGCCCGCTTGGATGCCGCTGATTGTGCGGCATCCGCTGCCCGCTGCAGCCATGGCCATGGCAGGCGCCAGAGCTTGCGCCCGGCTCTCGCGCGGCGCCGCGGGCACCGGCGTGCCGGGCATGCCGGCCAGGGCGCGCCCGGGCCGGTCTGACGGGCAGAAGCACATCATGCTGCGGCCGATAGCAGGTTCTTGCGGATGCGAGTAATGTGTCCCGGCGCACGTTTCGACGATGCGCAGTTGCGCCGGCGCGTATCGGCGGGGCCGATATCAGCGCCATACAGGGGGGCGCAGTCACTTCACAAACCAACGGGAGACCGGTGTCATGAAGATTCGACTGCTGACCGCCGTGGCGGCCGTGGCGTTCGCCACCTGCGCCTTCGCTGCGCCACCTACGACGCTTACCCTGCAAAAAGGCGGCACGACGGTGCCCACCACCGCACCCCTCGGGGGCGCATCCATCACCAATCTGGAACAGGATCCCGCGATGACGTCGGGAGATACCGATTCAGGCGATGGCGGCACGCTCGGTCCGGCGCCTGTGGTGAACCGCAGCATTGCCCGCGGCCACGCCGGCAGCAGCCGGATGGGAAATGCCGGGCGGGCCAAGTCGAACCCGCAGCTGCTGGGCGGCTTCGACGGACTCAATTTCCGCGACCAGCGTTACGCCAATGGCGGCAACCAGTTTTCGGTGGAGCCGCCCGATCAGGGCTTGTGCGTCGGCAACGGCTTCGTGATGGAGAGCGTCAACGACGTACTGGCGATCTATGACCGGCTGGGCAACAAGCTCGTCGGACCGGTCGATCTCAACACCTTCTACGGCTACCCCGCGGCGATCAATCGCAGCACCGGCGCGTTCGGACCCAGCATCACCGACCCGTCCTGTTACTACGACGCAGGCACGCAGCGCTGGTTCCAGATCGTGCTGACGCTGGATCGGGTGGGCTCGTCGTCGTCGCTGGCCGGCACCAATCACCTGGACATCGCGGTCAGCCAGACCGCCGATCCCACCGGCGCCTGGACCATCTACCGCCTGCCGGTGCAGAACAACGGCACCCAGGGCACGCCGGACCATGGCTGTGCCGGCGGCTTCTGTCTGGGCGACTATCCGCACATCGGTGCGGACGCCAATGCGATCTTCCTCACCACCAACGAGTTCGCGCTGTTCGGTTCCGGTTTCTACGGCGCGCAGATCTACGCGATCTCCAAGCAGGCGTTGGTGTCGGGCGCCACGTCGCCGAATGTGGTGCTGTTCAATGGCGGCGATCCGAGCATTCCGGCGCCCGCGTTCACGGTCTGGCCGGCCATCTCGTCCGGCGGTCAGTATGCCGGTGCGCGCGGTGGCACCGAATACCTGCTCAGCTCGGACGCCGTGTTCTACGATTCGGGCACCTCGAATACCCTGTGGCTGTGGGCCGTGTCGAATACGCGGCTGATCGACAGCGCGCCCCAGGCGTTGACGCTGACCGTCTCGCCGCTGACCGTGCAGGAGTACGCCGTGCCGAGCAGCCTGGTGCGGCAGAAGCCGGGAAGTGCGCCCCTGCGCGACTGCTTTGCCACTCCGGGCTGCGCGCCAACCTATCTCGGTTATCCGAACATCGTCTACTCGACGCCGCGCCGCATGGCCGTGAATGATTCGCGCATGCAGCAGGTGAGCTACGCCAACGGCAAGCTGTGGGGCACACTGGATACCGACGTCGTACTCGCCGATGGCAGCCACGGCTCGGGCATCAACTACTTCGTGATCAATCCGCAGTCCGGCGGCGTCTTCGCCAATGGCACGCTGGCGCTGCCCGACGCGAATCTGACCTATGGCACGGCGGCCGTCACGCAAAGCGGACGCGGCGTGATCGCGTTCACCGTGGTCGGTCCCAACGACTATCCCAGCGCCGGCTATGCGGGCCTGGATGCAAAGGTGGGTGCCGGCGAGGTGCATATTGCCGCAGCCGGCGCGGGCCCCTGGGACGGCTTCACCGGCATCCCGTACCTGGGTGGCGGCCGGCCGCGCTGGGGCGACTACGGTGCTGCGGCGGCGGATGGCAACACGATCTGGACCGCCTCGGAGTACATCGCGCAAACCTGCACGCTGGCCGATTACCTGACGCCGCCGCTGTTCCAGTGCGGCGGCACGCGCGGTGCCCTCAGCAACTGGGCCACCCGCATTTCGAGTATCGAACCCTGAGCTTCGGGTAGTGCGGACAGCGGGCGCGATGGGGCGTACTCCATCGCGCCCGTTTACGTATCAGGGCGAAGTTCGCAGTGGGCTTGCTTGCGCTCGGGGCTGCGCTGCGGCCATGTCAGTGCGGTCACGCCGGATTCTCCGGTGATGCGAGCGCATTCTTGCTGCGACCTTGATGCTGGTACCCGCTTGGCCTGGCATCAGCGCCGTGTCGCCAGCACACCATCCAGCGCCAGTTGCGCCCTGAAACCGGCTTGCTCCAGCCGTTTCGCTACCTCGCGCGGCACATCGCGGCCGCTGGTGAGTTTGTTCGGGCTGCCGGTGTAGTGAAACAGCCGGCCGCCGCGGCGCAGCACGCGCGCCAGCTGGTCGTAGAACGCCTTCGAGTAGAGCTCGCCGGCGATGCCGAAGCGCGGCGGATCGTGCAGCAGTGCGTCTATCGAGGCGTCGGCGAGCTGGGTGATCGCCTCGGACACGTCGGCATGGGTGAGCTGCAGACGGCCACCACTTGCCGGGGTATCGGGATCCGGCGACCACGGGTTGAGCGTGCGCAGCCACAGCACGTCGGCGTTCTTCTCGAACGCGTGTATGTGCGCCACGTCCGCTTCCAGGCAGCACGCCGCGAAGTAGCCCAGGCCGCCGCAGGTATCCAGCACCACCTTGCCGCGCGGCTCGACCAGCGCCACCTTGCGGCGCGCATCCTCGAACGGCGATTCCTTCGCGGTAGGCAGCATCTTGATGCCGTCGATCTCGAAGGTGGGCGCGCCCCATTCGGTCGGCACCAGCTTGATCAGCGCGCCGGCATAGCGCGCCACCGGCGCGAACGCGTCGCTGTCCCAGAAGTAGATCGTGCGGTCCTTCAGCGGGCTCGGGTACGGATAGCGCTGGCCATGCCACTGCCAGGTGTCTGCCTGCAGCAGGGCGGGGCCACTGGAGCGGCCCAGGTCCAGCGAGCCGATCCATTCGCGCGCACCGCCTGCGCGTGCGGCCAGCAGCGCCTCGCCGATGGGGCGCGTGAGCAGGGGGCCGGAATAATGCGGCACGGCGGGTGCTCCGGGAAGGTGATGGCTGGCGGCGATGCGACGGAAGGAGTGCATCGTAACCGACGCGTGTCCGGATCGATTGCGTGCGCGGCTATGTACCG
>JAJXTX010000185.1:0-1206 GCA_021783385.1 Pseudomonadota bacterium | reverse complement strand
CCATGAAGTTGCATGCCCCGTTCATCCAGTTGCCGCTGCAGTTCGATGCGACGCGACTGCTTGCCGAAGTGAGCGCACTGGACGAGTCGTGCTGGCTCGAGCACCCGCAGAAATTTCCCGGAAATTTCGCGCTGCCATTGATTTCCGTGAAGGGTGATCCGCACAGCGACGCGTTTGCCGGGCCGATGCGGCCGACGCCTTCGCTCCGGGAGTGTCCCTACCTGATGCAGGTTCTGCATCGCATGGGCGCCGTGTGGGGACGGACCCGGCTGATGAAGCTGAGCGGGCATGCGAAGGTCAATCGGCATACGGACATCAGCTATTACTGGCGTGACCGTGTACGCGTGCATGTGCCCATCCTGACCAAGCCGACGGTGCGATTTCTCTGCGGCGATGCCGAGGTCAACATGGCGGCCGGCGAGTGCTGGATCTTCAACACCTGGCTCATGCATCAGGTCATCAATGGTGACGACGATCAGCGGATTCATCTGGTGGCCGATACCGTTGGCAGCGCATCATTCTGGGAGCTGGTCAATCGTGGGCGCGCCGTTGGGCACGAGCCGGTCAAGGACTGGCAGCCCGAGGCTGTCGCGCCGATCCCCGGAGCGCAGCCGGAGTTGATCTACGAGTCGGTCAATCTGCCGCAGGTGATGACGCCGTGGGAGATGCGCGAACACCTGACGTTCCTGCTGGCGGACGTGCGCCCGCACGGGCAGCTCGCCACGGCGCAGCAGCTGGCGTCGCGATTTTCGAGCAGCTGGCAGGCGCTTTGGGCGCAATATGGCACCGACCGTGCCGGCTGGCCGTCCTACCGCGCAGCACTGAATGCCTTCGAGGAATTGATGGAGCGCGCCACGGTGTCACTGCAACTCGATTCCGGCTTGCCCTTCATGAAGGGCCTGCGCGCGATGATTCTGAGAGTGGCGCTGGCCGATTGAAGGGTTGGCTGTGACCGGAGCCGGCAAAAATCCGGGCATGAAGGCCAGGGCGCGAGCGTCCCCGCACTTGCCGTGATCACGATTTCCGTTGCCGCTTGCGACGTGCCCATCGGCGCTGCAGGCAGATCAGCATTCGCCGGATCGGCCGTTGCAGGAACGGCATGTCCTGCGAGAGCAGCAGCAGGCCAAGTGGCAGCATCCACAGACCAAGCACTGGCAGGATGCTGAAGATGCCGCCGAACACCAGCAGCACTCCCATCGGAATACG
>JAJXTX010000184.1 GCA_021783385.1 Pseudomonadota bacterium | reverse complement strand
TCGCGTCTGCTTGCGCTTGCCGGCATACTCCGCGTCAGAGAAACTGAGCTGGGTCATCGGTCGTGCCTGTGCGTTTGGACGTCTAATTGTAGCAAAATGCGGGGGACTTATTCAGAGTTTCCTTAGGTACCGAGATTTTCAGCCCGTTGATCATGCCGAGCTTCAGAAATTTTGTTCCGGCACCAACGGACGCTTCCTTGAAGTGCTTCAAGCTTCTTACCAGTTGGAAGTACAGGTACCGGTAGAGGAGCTGATTTGTGTCGTTGATTGTAATGACGTAGGTACGCTGGTACGCGTTGAACTTGCCTCGATAGTGCTTCACGTTGAAGTCGCCGACCGCGTTGTTTCCGGCAAGGAGAATGGCTTCGCAGTCAAAGGCAAACCTGTCGATCGCATACACATCCTTCGCGCATGTAAAAAATGGGTATTGCCCGTTTTCTACAGCTGCATTCGCGTCGAGTTTGCCAGTTCGAAGAGTTACAAGGCTACCCAGCAGCCTCTGCTCACCGTCAACACTAGCTAGAACACTATCGAAAACCTCGCTTGCATTGCGCCGACTCTGCTCGACGTGGGCGCGGGCGCGGTCGACGGCGGCGAAGGCCTGATCGAGCACCGCAACGATCCGCTTCTGCTCCTCCAACGGAGGGAGTGGGACGCCCAGCGTGCTGATGTGTCGGTAATGGCGAGCGTATCCCAATGACGGGAATGGATTCGTCTCAAGATAGAAACGAAGAAATCCGGCATCCAGGAAGTGCTTTGGCTTCAGTATCTTTACGCCATCAGCACCAACTACGAAATCGAAGTCGACGAGCTTCAAGACTTGCGTGTGGTCCCCAAAGACAACGACCGGCTCAGGAACCTTGACCAGATCGGCCTCGTCGTTCCAGTAGCCATTAATGAAATCGGCTTCCTGGGAAATGATTGGATGGTTCCCTTCTTCAAGAAATGACGATCGAGGAATCTTGGTAGGTACTTTTACCTTTTCTATGCAATCGGCAAGCATCTTGGTTGGCCAGCCTGTTCCGCCACCTGATTTGGCCTGCTGTTTCCCCGTCACAACATCCCCCGAATCTCTTCCAGAATCTGCACCGTCTCCGCATCCCGCGCCAGCATGTCGGCAATGATCTGCTCAGGACCCCGCAGCGCTTTTGCCTCCGGCGCATTCGGATTCTTCACCGACAGATTCCACGTCGCCGTGTCCACATCAGCGACCGCCACCGTCCAGCTCTTGTCGCTATCGGCCTTTCTCGCCTGCAACATCACGAATTCCGCCAGGTCCTCGTCGTTGAGTGGCGTGGTCTTGCCCAGGCTGCGGCCCGGATCGAGCTGGTAGTACCAGACCTTGCGCGTCTTCGAACCCTTCTCGAAGAACAGCACCACGGTCTTCACGCCTGCGCCCTGGAAGGTGCCGCTGGGGCAGTCGAGTACGGTGTGCAGGTTGCAGGTTTCCAGCAGCTCCTTGCGCAGGGCGACGCTGGCGTTGTCGGTGTTGCTGAGGAAGGTGTTCTTGATCACCACCGCGCCGCGACCGCCGGCTTTGAGCTTGCGGATGAAGTGCTGCAGGAACAGGTAGGCGGTTTCGCCGGACTTGATCGGGAAGTTCTGCTGTACCTCCTTGCGCTCGCCACCGCCGAATGGCGGATTGGCCAGCACGATGTCGTGGCGATCCTTCTGCTGGATGTCCATCACGTTGTCGGCGAGCGTGTTGGTGTGGCGGATATTGGGTGCGTCGACGCCGTGCAGGATCAGGTTCATCACGCCCAGCACGTAGGCCAGCGATTTCTTCTCCTGGCCGTAGAAGGTCTTGCGCTGCAGCGTGTCCCACTCGGCGGCGGAGAGGTTGTCGCGGCGCAGGTAGTCCCACGCCTCGCACAGGAAGCCGGCCGAACCGCAGGCGCCGTCATAAATGGTCTCGCCGATCTGCGGCTTCACCACTTGGATCATGGCGCGGATCAGCGGGCGCGGCGTGTAGTACTCGCCGCCGTTGCGGCCGGCGTTGCCCATCCGCTTGATGCGCGTTTCGTACAGGTCGGACAGCTCGTGCTTGGCCTCCTGGCTGCCGAAATTGAGCTGGTTGATGATCTCCAGCGCGTCGCGCAGCGAGTAGCCGGAGCGGAAGCGGTTGGCGATCTCGGAGAAGATTTCGCCGATCTTGTATTCCAGCGAGTCGGGATCGTCGGTGGCTGCGCGGAACGTCTGCAGATACGGAAACAGCTTGCCGTTGACGAACTCGATCAGGTCGGCGCCGGTGCGCGCGGCGTTGAGGTCGGGCGTGCCGTCGTCTTTCTTCGGCGCGGCCCAGGTCTGCCAGCGGTAGGGCTGGTCGAGGATGGGTGCGTAGTCGCGACCTTCCAGTGTGGCCTCGTCCTCCCACTCCTTCTCCATGTCGTCGAGGTATTTGAGAAACAGCAGCCACGAGGTCTGCTCGGCATAATCCAGCTCGGACGCCAGGCCCTCGTCATTGCGCATGACGCGGTCCATGGTGTTGAAGGCATTTTCAAACACAGCGATGCAGGTGTTTCCAGGTGGAGTGCCCGGCCCGCTGCTGCCCTTCCGATGAGGCCTTGCCGTGGGACGCGCGTTTGATGAAACGTATCCCGTACGCTTACGCGCACCGGGCCACTGGGCACTTTACTATGTCCACTTGAGCTCGACGGCGCGTCAGTGAATCCCCAGCCCACCAATCCCCGTCATCGCCGCGCCATCAAACCCTGCCAGCTCGGCAAACCGCCGCCCACGCTCCGCATAGTCCTTGAACTGGTCGAAGCTGGGAGCACCGGGTGACAGCAGGATCACGCCGCCTTGTGGCGTGCAGGCGCGAGCCGCGGTGATGGCGCTGGTCAGATCGCCAACGCATACGGGGGGACAGGCCACGGCTGCCGCGCGCAGTGCGGTTTCGATGCGCGGGCCGTTGGCGCCCATGCAGACGATCGCGTGGGGCGGTACGACGCGCATCGCGTCGACGAACGGCGTCCAGTCCAGGCCGCGGTCGTGGCCCCCGACCAGCACCGTCACGGCGCGGCCGTGCAGGCTTTCCAGCGCGGCCAGCGTGGCCAGCGGGGTGGTGCTGATGGAATCGTTGATCCAGTGAAAACCGTCGTGCTCACCCAGCGGCTGCAGCCGATGCGGCAGCGGGCGGAAGCTGGCCAGCGCGGGGGCGGCGGCCAGCGCGTCCATGCCGATGTCGGCCAGCGCGGCCAGCGCGGCGCAGGCATTGAGCGCGTTGTGCAGCCCGGGCGCGGCGAGCTGCGCGATCGGGAACACCGGCTGCGTGCCGCGCCGGATGAAACCCCCGCTCACGTGCCAGCCTTCGGGCTGGCCGAACAGCCGCCGCCGCGGGTGCGCCTGCGTGCGTTCCAGCAGCACGGGCTGCAGCGCATTCACCAGCAGCTGCTGCGACACGTCGGCGAGTTTCAGCTTGTCGCTGACGTAGCGCTCGCGCGAGCCGTGCCAGTCCAGGTGTTCCTCGTACAGGCTGGTGATCACGCCCAGCTCCAGCGGGCCGGCCTCGCCGGTCTGGAAGCTGGACAGCTCGATCACCCACAGGTCGGCCGGCTGATCGAGCAGCTCCAGCAGCGGCAACCCGATGTTGCCGGCCAGCGCGGTGCGCACGCCAAGCGCGCGCGCCAGATGCGCCAGCATCGCGCTGGTGGTGCTCTTGCCCTTGGTGCCGGTGACCGCGATCACGCGCGCCTGCGTGTGCTCCGCAAACCACAGCGCGGTGCCGGAGGTGAACTGCGTGCCCTGCGCCTGCGCGGCGAGCAGGGCCGGCGTGTAGGCAGAGATGCCGGGCGACTTCACCACCACGTCGAACTGGCTGAGCGTGGCCGCGTCCGGCTCGCCGGCGATCACCTGCAGCGCCGCATCGAAGGCGCGCGCCGCGGCGACTTCGGCCGGGCTGCACAGCAGGGTGAGCGCAAGCTGCGGCTGACGCGCGCGCAGCGCGGCGATCACCGCGCGCCCCTCGCGGCCGAAGCCCCAGATGGCAACGCGGCGTGCGGCCAGCCCGGCGAAATGCATCAGCCGATCGTCGCTAGCGCGGGCTGCAGGCGCGCCGGCACGCGGTGTTCTGGCGACGGCTGCAGCCACGGTTCCAGCGCCAGCTGGGTCACATCCAGCTGCGGCAGGATCTCGCTGCGGAAGCGCGCCACCAGCGCGTCCTCGGCCCACTCCGGGCGCTGGCTCAGCGCAAACAGCGCGGCGCGCGCCTCGGCGCCCTCGCCCACGCACTCGAACGGCTTGTGCTCCTGGTATTCCAGCAGCGCGTCGAAGCCGGCGGCCTGCGTTTCATCGTCCAGCAGGTTGCGGCCGAAGATCGACAGCAGCCGCGGCTTGGGCAGGAACGGCGCCAGCGCAAGGAACACGAAGTGGCATTTCGGGCACTGCCCGCACCAGCGGTCGGCCGGCTTGGGGCCGAGCAGCCTGAAGTTGCGGTTGCAGCTGGAGAAGGTGTCGAAGTACGGCGTGAGTTTCGCGAACGCGCGGGTGATCGCCAGCTCCGAATACGGCCGCAGCAGCGAGCAGTAATCGAGGTCGGCGGCCACGTGCGTGTGCAGCCAGTCGCCCAGCAGCTGCTCGAACGCGTAGCCCTTGCTCCACTGGTGATTCACCTGCTGGCCGTCGTACTCCAGCGTCGCGGCCGAGGCGGAGCGCTCGTTGGCGAACGCGATCGAGTCATGGCCGTACAGCACCGCCGCGACCGCGAGGATCGCCGAGTTCACTGCCGTCACCGGGATATGCCCGTTCCATGCGCCGAGCCGGTTCAGCTCGAACAGGCCCGGCGCCAGCTCGCGCTGGATGTTGAGCAGCGGCAGGCCGGTGCGCTCGGCGCAGGCGGCGATCAGCGGCGAGTTGCCGACCCACACCGCGGTAGCCTGCGCGCCAATGGCCTTGATCGCCTCCACCGCCACCAGCGAATCCTTGCCGCCGCCGATGGGGACAAGGGTGCGCGGGGGAAGGTGGAGAGCGGGGGCGGCGCCTTGCATGTTGTTTCCGTGCGAGATTGTCCCCTCACCCTCCTTCGACTGGCTCAGGACAGGCCGACCCTCTCCCCGCAGGGGAGAGGGTGCACGGCGCGGAAACAGGATGCGCCCGCGCAGGTCCAGCCCGTTGCGGTAGGCGAACTCGGCCAGGCCGTGCAGGTACAGCGCATCGAGCAGGTCGGCGGTGGCGTGGTCGAGCGGGCCATCGGCCAGCTCGATGGTCGGCGGCACGCCGGCCTTGTAGTAGCTGATGCCAGCGA
>JAJXTX010000183.1 GCA_021783385.1 Pseudomonadota bacterium | reverse complement strand
TTTTTTTATGCCCGGGTGCCGCTCAAAGCAGGCCGCGCGCGGCCATCGACACCGGCTCGTCGCTGCCGATCACCAGGTGATCAAGCACCCGCACGCCGACCAGCCGCAGTGCGTCGCGCAGTTCGTGGGTGATCGTACGGTCGGCGGCGCTGGGCTCGGCCACGCCGGACGGATGGTTGTGCGCAAAGATCACCGCGCAGGCGTTGTGCTGCAGGCAGGCGCGGACCACCTCGCGCGGATGCACGCTGGCGCCATCGACGGTGCCGCGGAACAGCTCCTCGAACGCCAGCACCCGGTGTCGGTTGTCCAGGTAGAGGCAGCCGAATACCTCGTACGGCAGATGGCGCAAACGCGCGCGCAGGTAGTCGCCGCTGTCGCGCGGATTGCCCAGCGCCGGCAGCTGCTGCAGCTGTTCGGCCAGGCTGCGCCGGGCCAGTTCCAGTGCGGCGGCGATCCGCGCCCGCTTGGCCGGGCCCAGTCCGTGCGCGCGTATCTGCCGATCGGGCCGGCCCAGCAGCGCGCCCAGACTGCCGGCGGCGCTGAGCAACTCGCGGCCCAGCGCAAGCGCATCTTTGCCGCGGCTGCCGCTGCCCAGCAGCACGGCCAGCAGCTCGGCGTCGGAAAGCGCAGCGCTACCGTGTGCCAGCAGTTTTTCGCGCGGGCGTTCGCCCGCAGGCCAGTCGCGAATGCTCATGTCCGCAGCGTGCTGGTTGCCACCGCACGCAGGCAGCAGCCAGGCGGGATGAATCCGGTAAGCTAGCGGTCAGCCCGATTGTCAGGTCCGCCTTACATGAGTCTTGCCGAACGCCGCGTCCTGCTGGGAGTGTCCGGCGGTATCGCCGCCTACAAGTCCTGCGAACTGGTGCGCCGCCTGCGTGAGGGCGGCGCCGAAGTGCGCGTGGTGATGACCGAGGCGGCCACCCATTTCGTCAGCCCCACCACTTTCCAGGCGTTGTCCGGGCAGAGCGTGCGGGTCAGCCTGTGGGATGCCCAGGCCGAGGCGGCGATGGGTCACATTGAACTGGCACGCTGGGCCGAGCGCATCCTGGTCGCGCCGGCCAGTGCCGGCCTGCTGGCGCGGCTGGCCCAGGGCATGGCCGACGATCTGCTCACCACGCTGTGCCTGGCCAGCCCCGCGCCGCTATTCCTGGCGCCGGCGATGAACCAGCAGATGTGGGCGCATCCGGCGGTCCAGGCGAACGTCTCCACGCTGCGTCAGCGCGGCACGCAGCTGCTGGGGCCGGCCGCCGGCGCACAGGCCTGCGGCGATATCGGCTCCGGCCGCATGCTGGAGGCGCACGAATTGCGCGATGCGCTGCTGGCCTCGTTCGCGGTCGGCGCGCTGGCCGGGCTGAACGTGCTGGTCAGCGCCGGGCCGACCTACGAGGACATCGATCCGGTGCGGTTCATCGGCAACCGCAGCTCCGGCCGGATGGGCTTCGCGGTGGCGCAGGCCGCGGCGGAAGCGGGCGCGCGGGTGACCCTGGTGGCCGGTCCGGTGAGCCTGCCGACACCGCCCGGCGTGATGCAGCGCACGGACGTGCGCAGCGCGGCGCAGATGCACGCTGCGGTGCTGGCCGCCGCCGCGCAGGCAGACATCTATATCGCGGCGGCCGCGGTCGGCGATTACCGCCCGCTCGAGGTGTCGGCGCAGAAGCTGAAGAAGCAGGGCGGCAGCGGCCTGCTGCTGCAGCTCGGGGAAAACCCGGACATCCTCGCGAGCCTGTCGGCGCAGGAACGGCATCCCTTCCTGGTCGGCTTCGCTGCGGAGACGCACGACGTGGCCGGCTACGCGCAGGACAAGCTGCAGCGCAAGGGGCTGGACATGATTGCCGCCAACCGCGTCGGCGAGGGTCTGGGCTTCGAGGCGGCCGACAACGCGTTGAGCCTGTACTGGGCCGGCGGCGCCGTGGAACTGCCACGTGCCGGCAAGACGGCGCTGGCACGGCAGCTGATCACGCACGTGGCGGAGCGCTACCGGGCCGGCCGCGCATGATCGATGTCGCGCTGAAGATTCTCGACCCGCGCCTGGGCCACAGCATCGCCCTGCCGCAGCCGGCCACGTCCGGCAGTGCCGGCATGGATCTGCGCGCGGCGCTGGAGCAACCGCTGACGCTGGCGCCTGGCGCGAGCGCGCTGGTGCCCAGCGGCCTGGCGATCCATATCGGCGATCCCGGCTGGTGCGCGTTGATCGTGCCGCGCTCCGGGCTGGGCCACAAGCACGGGCTGGTGATGGGCAACCTGGTTGGCGTGATCGATGCCGATTACCAGGGCCCGCTGCTGATCTCCTGCTGGAATCGCGGCCAGCAGCCGTACACCATCGGCGTGGGCGATCGCATCGCGCAACTGCTGCTGGTGCCGGTGGCGCAGGCGCGGCTGCGCGTGGTGACAGAGTTCACCCCGAGCGAACGCGGCGGCGGCGGGTTTGGTTCCACCGGCATCGGATAGCACGCAGAATGACGCGGCTATCCGAGGCATCATTCCATCGGCCAGGCAGCGCCTGCGGGGTCAGCACATGGTCATGAGCAAAGCGGGCGGGCGGTTGCAGAACCTGCGCGTCGACTGGCGGCATCAGCTGCCGCTGGCGGGCGGCACTCTGCTGCTGGTGCTGGGGCTGTTCTGCGTCTGGCAAACCTGGCTGATCGCCGACGAGGGGCATTCGATCGCGCAGGTGCATGCGGCCCAGGACAGGGCGGTGCGCGCGCTGGCCGGCGAGATCGCCACCGAGCGGGACCAGGTCATGCAGGTGCTGGCGGCGGCGGATCCGGCCGCGCTGATGCGCGATCCGGTGCAGGGCGCGGCGGCCCTGCGCCGGCAGTTGCCGCAGGTGAAAAGGCTGGAGTTGTACAGCGGTGACCTGGGCGAGGTGCTGCATGCCAACTACCGCGAGTTCGGCTATGCCAAGGCAGCGCAGCTGATGGCTGCACAGAGCGCCGAAGGCGTGCCGCAGGCGCAAAGTATTTCCTACGGCAACGGCGACCGCCGCCTGACCCTGGTGATTCCGCTGGGCTCGCCGCCGCGGGCCTGGGCCTGGGTCGAGCTGCCGTTTGCGCCACTGCAGCAGCGCTTCGATGCGATCCCGCCGGCCGGCGGCCGGCTGGACCTGCGCCAGGGTGACGATCGCGACAACGTGCAGCTGCTTTCCCACGGCGCGTCTTCGGCTGAGCCGGAGGAACTCGGCAAGCCGGTTGCCGGCAGCGTGTTCAGCGTCACCGCCGGGCTGCCCGACGCGTTCATCGTGCTGCCGCACTCGGTGTTGCTGAGTGCGCTGCTCACCCTGCTCGGCATGGGCGGTGGCGTGTTTCTGCTGTGGCTGCGGGTGCGGCTGGGCAGGCCATCGGCGAGTGAGCCGGAGGAGTTGAAGGTGCCGGCCAGAATCGAGACGCATGCGGCCAGGGTTGACCCGATCACGGCCCCGGCTCCCGCGCCGCCCGCGCGGGTGCGAGTCGATTCCACCATCTTCCGCGCCTATGACGTGCGCGGAGTGGTCGGCAAGACGCTGGACAAGGACGTGGCGCATGCGCTCGGCCAGTCGATCGGCGCATTGATGGGCGAGAAGGGCCTGCACGAGATCGTGGTCGGCCGTGACGGAAGGCTGTCCGGCCCGGAGCTGGCCGGCGCGCTGGCCGATGGCCTGCGTGCGGCCGGCATCGACGTGATCGACATCGGTGCGGTGCCGACGCCGGTGGTGTACTACGCGGCCTATCGCTACAACACCGGCTGCGGCGTGGCGGTCACCGGCAGCCACAATCCGCCGGACTACAACGGCTTCAAGATCGTGGTCGGCGGCGAGACGCTGTCCGAGGGCGCGATCCAGGATCTGTACCAGCGCATCGTCAGTGGCGCGTTGCCCGGCGATGGCCAGGGCAGCCTGCGCCAGGTTGACGTGGCACCCGACTACATCGAGAAGATCGTCTCCGACGTGCTCGCCGAGCGCCGCCTGAAGGTCGTGGTTGACTGCGGCAACGGCATCCCCGGCGCGCTGGCGCCGCAGGTGCTGGAGGGCGTCGGCTGCGAGGTGATCCCGCTGTATTGCGAGGTCGATGGCACGTTTCCGAATCATCATCCGGATCCGTCCGATCCGCACAATCTGGAAGACCTGATCCTTGCAGTGCGACAGACCGGCGCTGACCTGGGCGTGGCGTTCGATGGCGATGGCGACCGTCTGGGCGTGGTCACGCGCGGTGGCGAGATCATCTATCCGGATCGGCTGCTGATGCTGTTCGCGCGCGACGTGCTGTCACGCCAGCCGGGCGCCACCATCATCTACGACGTCAAGTGCACCAGCCATCTTAAAGGGCAGATCCTCGACGCCGGCGGCAGCCCGCTGATGTGGCGCACCGGCCACTCGCTGATCAAGGCGAAGATGCGCGAGACCGGCGCCGAGCTGGCCGGCGAGATGAGCGGCCACTTCTTCTTCAAGGAGCGCTGGTACGGCTTCGACGATGGCATCTACGCGGCCGCGCGGCTGCTGGAAATTCTTGCCGGCGATCTGCAGGGGCGCAGCCCGGAGGAGATCTTTGCCACGCTGCCGAAGAGCGTCTCCACGCCGGAGCTGAAAGTCGAGCTGGCCGAAGGCGAGCACTACCGCTTCATGGACAAGCTGCGCCAGCAGGCCAGCTTCGCGGATGCCGCGCTGATCACCATCGATGGCGTGCGTGCGGACTGGCCCGACGGCTGGGGGCTGGTGCGCGCTTCCAACACTACTCCGGTGCTGGTGCTGCGTTTCGAGGCGGACAATGCGCCGGCGCTCAAGCGAATCCAGCAGGTATTCCGCCAGCAGCTGCTCGCGGTGGATGCCAAGCTGAAGCTGCCGTTCTGAGATCGTCGCCGCTGCGTCTTCAGTCGCGCGGCGCAAGCGTGCCGATCAGTCCGCCGGCTGCGCCTGCGCCGCCTTCAGTGCGCGGTAATGCGCCAGATCGCGTGCCTGCTGCTGCACGTCCTGCGCGCGCTCGGCCTGCTGGCGCAGCAGCGCACTGCGCTGTGCGGTCACCACATTGCGCTGGCTGGCGATGCTGTCGATCAGGTATTTGGGCACCGTCTTCTTGGCGCGCTCGATCTCGCCGGCGCGCGCGAGCAGGTCGGTAAGCGCCTTTTCCTGGCCGCGCAGGTTGAGCTGGGTGGTGCGGATCTGCTGGTCGAGCGAGTCCAGCAGCTGCTGCTGCGACATCTTGTAGGACGCCTCGTCCGGATACGCCGCCAGCATCTGCGCGTCGGCGTTGGCGCGATCCCTGGCGATGCGCTGCCTGGTCGCCTC
>JAJXTX010000182.1 GCA_021783385.1 Pseudomonadota bacterium | reverse complement strand
CGCTCCAGCAGGGCCGCGCCGCCGTCGAGATCGGCGATCGTGCGCGCCACCCGCAGCACGCGGTGGTAGGCGCGCGCGGACAGCCCCAGTCGCTCCAGCGCGGTCTCGAACCAGCGCCGCTCCGCCGGCCCCAGCGCGCAGTCGCGCTCCAGTTCGCGCGTGCTGATCTCGGCGTTCGGGCGGCCGGCGCGCATCAGCGCGTGCCGCCGCGCGTTCAGCACGCGCGCGCGCACGGTGGCGGAATCCTCGTCGTGTGCGCCGCGCGGCGTGCCCAGCGCGGCCAGCGGCACCTGCGGCACTTCCACGCAAAGGTCGATGCGATCGAGCAGCGGCCCGGAGATGCGCGCGCGGTAGCGCAGGATCTGGTCCGGCGTGCACTGGCAGCGCGGACGCGGATCGCCGGCATAGCCGCACGGGCAGGGATTCATCGCACCGACCAGCTGGAACTGCGCCGGAAACGTCGACTGCCGCGCCGCCCGCGAGATCGCGATGTGGCCGGATTCCATCGGTTCGCGCAGCACTTCCAGCACGTGCCGGCTGAACTCCGGCAGCTCGTCCAGAAACAGCACGCCGTTGTGCGCCAGCGAGATCTCGCCCGGCCGTGGCAGCGAACCGCCGCCGACCAGCGCCACCGCCGAGGCGGTGTGATGCGGTGCCCGGAACGGCCGCCGCCGCCACTGCGCCAGGTCGACCGGCTGTCCGGCCACCGACAGCACCGCACAGGTTTCCAGCGCCTCCGATTCCGACAGCGGCGGCAGGATGCCGGGCAGGCGCTCGGCCAGCATCGTCTTGCCGGTACCCGGCGGCCCGATCAGAAGCAGATGGTGGCCGCCGACGGCGGTGATCTCCAGCGCGCGGCGCGCCTGCAGCTGGCCGCGCACGTCGAGCAGGTCCGGTCCGCTCCAGGCGCCGCCGTCACTGGGAATGCCGACCGGCGCCAGCAGCTCCTGCGCGCCACGCAACCAGCCGCATACCTCGGCCAACGTGTCGGCAACGCGCACATCCACCTCCGGCACCAGCGCGGCCTCGGCGGCATTCTCACGCGGCACCACCATGCGCCGGCCACGCGCCCGCGCGCGCAGCAGCGCCGGCAGCACACCCGACACGCCGCGCAACTCGCCGGACAGCGCCAGCTCGCCGAGAAACTCGCAGTCGTCAAGCTTTTCGCGCGGCACCTGCCCACTGGCCGCGAGGATCCCCAGCGCAATGGCCAGGTCGAAGCGGCCGCCGTCCTTGGGTAACTCGGCGGGTGCCAGGTTCACCGTGACACGGCGGTTGGGGTATTCGAAGGCGGTGTTCTGGATCGCCACGCGCACGCGGTCGCGCGCCTCGCGCACCGCCGCTTCGGGCAGGCCGACGATACTGGTGCTGGGCAGGCCGCCGGACAGGTGCACTTCCACCATCACCTGCGGCGCGGCGATCCCTTCCTGGGCGCGGCTCAGCGTAACCGCAAGGCTCATGCGGCCAGCGCAGGTTGACGCAGGCGGGTGGCGCAGTCACACATCGGGGTGAGGCGACTCCACATCGCAGGATGCAATAAATAACCGCCCCCGATCGTTCTCGGGGTGAGGGTGACGGATCGGGGGCGGCTCCCGGGAGAGGGCTTGTTACATGTCCCCGCGTGCAACGACGGCGGCCTCCAGCTCGGCCACGCGGCGTTCCAGCTCATCGACCTTGGCGCGGGTACGCGCCAGCAGCTGACACTGCACGTCGAATTCTTCGCGGGTGACCAGGTCGAGGCGGCGCAATCCCTGCGCCAGCACATCCTGGAAGTTGGCGCGCAAATCCTGTTGCGCCTGTGCCAGTCCTGGCGGTACCAACGACACAAGTCGCAGGGCAATCTGATCGATGTCCTGCCTATCCATCATGGACAGCGCCTCGAGCTCGTCGAAACAAAGCTTAGGTGAAGCGAAATCACGTGTGCCATCGGCATGCTCCCTCAGAAATTGTAAGGATTGTCCTACACGGGCCCCGATCAGGCGACAACCAGCGGCGGTGCAGGCAGAATGCAACCTCGCAGCGGCCCTGCCGCCGAAGCCCGTCGACTCCAAGGAAACCCTCATGAAGCTGGTCGTGGCAATCATCAAGCCGTTCAAGCTGGACGATGTGCGCGAGGCGCTGGCCGAGGTCGGCGTGCAGGGCATCACGGTCACCGAGGTGAAGGGCTTCGGTCGCCAGAAGGGCCATACCGAGCTGTATCGCGGCGCCGAGTATGTGGTCGATTTCCTGCCCAAGATCAAGCTGGAGGTGGCGATTGCCGACGACCAGCTGGAGCGCGTGCTGGAGGCGATCCAGCATTCGGCCCGCACCGGCAAGATCGGCGACGGCAAGATCTTCGTCAGCACGCTGGAGCAGGTGATCCGCATCCGCACCGGCGAGCTGGACCACGACGCCCTCTGACGGCGCGCCAGCCCGCCCGCCCACGCCGCTGCCAGCAAGCCGGCGTCCGGCGGCAGCGCATTCGCAGCCGCGCAGAAAACCCTGACTTCCACAATCTATTGGGTTGACCGCGCCATGGCCACCCGATATGTTGTGCTTGTCGGTGCTCGTCCAGACGTGATCGTCGGTCGGGCTTAAAAGGGAATCCGGTGGGAATCCGGAACTGCCCCGCAGCGGTAAAGCGGAAACGAACGTGCCCACACGCACTGGCCCTCGGCGGCTGGGAAGCGGGCACAAGTAGGCGGATCGCAAGATCCATGTCCGCAAGTCCGAAGACCTGCCGACACATCGGGGCGAACAGGCCCCGGTGCGTGGTGACGGCTTCCGCGGGGAGGCACGTCGCAGCACGGAGTCGTCTGACACCGTTGCTGTGCGTCGCTCCCGGAAACTGTCACTTGAGGCCCTGCGCGCGGGAGCGGGTGCATTGATGTCCATGCCGGGAGCCTTCACCCATGCAACCCCTCGATACCGCTGCAGGCGGACGCCACGCTGCGCGCGCCGCTGACTCCACTCCCGCGGCCGATCCGGCCGCCATCACTGTGACGCCAGCCGAAGCGACCGCGTTCACGCTGACTCCGCCGCACAACCCCGGCCAGATGCGCGTGACCAAGCGCAACGGCGGCCAGGAGGTGGTCGACGTCAACAAGATCGTGCGCGCGGTGACCCGCAGTGCCGAAGGCCTGCATGGCGTCGACCCGCTGCGCGTCGCCCTGAAGACCATCGGCGGCCTCTACGACGGCGCCACCACCCAGGAGCTGGACCAGCTCTCGATCCGCACCGCCGCCGCGCTCACCGCCGAGGAGCCCGAGTACGGCCAGCTCGCCGCGCGCCTGCTCGGCGCCTACATCGACAAGGAGGTCAGCGGGCAGGAAATCCAGAGCTTCTCGCAGTCGATCGCGCGCGGCGCCGAGCTCGGCATCCTCAACGACCGGCTGCGCGATTTCGTGGCCGCCAACGCGCGCAAGTTGAACGACGCGATCGACCCGCAGGCCACCCGCCGCTTCGAGTACTTCGGCCTGCGTACGGTGTACGACCGCTACCTGCTGCGCCATCCGCAGCGACGGCTGGTGCTCGAAACGCCGCAGCACTTCTTCATGCGCATCGCCTGCGCGCTGGGCGGCAACGAGATCGGAGAGACGCTGGAACTCTACCGGCTGCTGTCGTCGCTGGAATACATCGCCAGCTCGCCCACCCTGTTCAATGCCGGCACCCGCCACGAGCAGCTCAGCTCGTGCTACCTGCTCGACTCGCCGCTCGATACGCTGGAGTCGATCTACGACAAGTACGCCGACGTCGCCAAGCTCAGCAAGTTCGCTGGCGGCATCGGGTTGGGCTACTCGCGGGTGCGCTCGCGCGGCTCGCTGATCAAGGGCACCAACGGCCATTCCAACGGTCTGCTGCCGTGGCTGAAGACGCTCGATGCCTCGGTCGCCGCGGTCAACCAGGGCGGCAAGCGCAAGGGCGCGGCCTGCGTCTATCTGGAATCGTGGCATGCCGACATCGAGGATTTCCTCGAGCTGCGCGACAACACCGGCGACGACGCCCGCCGCGCGCACAATCTCAACATCGCCAACTGGATTCCCGACGAATTCATGCGTCGGGTCGAGACCGACGGCGACTGGTCGCTGTTCGACCCCAAAGTCGTGCCGCAACTGGTCGACAGCTGGGGCGCGCTGTTCGAGCAGGCCTACGCGGCGGCCGAAGCCGCCAGCCTGGCGGTGAAGACGGTGAAGGCGCGCGAGCTGTACGCGCGCATGATGCGCACGCTGGCGCAGACCGGCAACGGCTGGATGACCTTCAAGGACCGCTGCAACGCCACCAGCAACCAGACCGCCGACCCGGCCAACGTGATCCACCTGTCCAACCTGTGCACCGAGATCCTCGAGGTGAGCTCGGCCAGCGAGACGGCGGTATGCAATCTCGGCTCGATCAACCTGGCGCGGCACGTGCATGACGGCGCACTGGACTTCGGGCAGCTGGCCTCGACCGTGCGCACCGCGGTGCGCCAACTCGACCGCGTGATCGACCTGAATTTCTACCCGATCGCCAGCGCGCACACCGCCAACATGAAATGGCGCCCGGTCGGGCTTGGCGTGATGGGCCTGCAGGACGTGTTGTTCAAGCTGCGGCTGCCGTTCGACTCGCCCGAAGCGCTGGAGCTGTCCACCCGCATCGCCGAAGAGATCTATTTCCACGCGCTGTCGATGTCGAACGAAATGGCCGCGCAGGTTGGCGCGCATCCCGGTTTTGCGGAAAGCCGTGCGGCGCACGGCGAGCTGCAGTTCGACTACTGGCCACAGGCGCAGGTCCACGACCACGCGCGCTGGGATGCGCTGCGCGAACGCATCCGGCAGCATGGCCTGCGCAACTCGCTGCTGATCGCCATTGCGCCGACCGCCACCATCGCCTCGATCGCCGGCTGCTACGAGTGCATCGAGCCGCAGGTGAGCAACCTGTTCAAGCGCGAGACGCTGTCGGGCGACTTCCTGCAGGTGAACCGCTACCTCGCCGACGAGCTGAAGGCGCTCGGCCTGTGGACGCCGGAAGTGCGCGACGCGATCAAGCTGGCCGAGGGCTCGATCCAGGGCATCGCGGCGATTCCCGAACGCCTGCGCGCGATCTACCGCACGGTGTGGGAGCTGCCGCAGAAGGCGCTGCTCGATCTGGCGGCTTCTCGTGGCGCATTTATCGACCAGAGCCAGTCGCTGAACCTGTTCATGGAAAACCCGAACATCGGCCAGCTCAGCTCGATGTACATGTACGCGTGGAAGGCCGGCATCAAGACCACCTACTACCTGCGCTCGCGCCCGGCCACCCGGATCGCCAAGACCACCGTGACCGC